>NZ_LIQX01000027.1:0-124 GCF_001418475.1 Streptomyces ossamyceticus
GGTGACAACGGCAAGATCTACAAGACGAGCATGCCGCTCGCGAACTTCCCGGGCAACTTCGGCTCGTCGTACACGACGGTCATCAGCGACACCGTGGACAAGGTGTTCGAGGCGCCGGAGGTCT
>NZ_LIQX01000027.1:166-4010 GCF_001418475.1 Streptomyces ossamyceticus
GCAACAACCCCGACCAGACCAAGACCATCGACCCCTGCAACCTGCAGTTCCTCTACCAGGGCAGGGGCGCCACCCCGAGCGGTGCCGACTACCTGACGTGGCCGTACCGGCCGGGTGTCCTCACCCTCCAGCGCTGACCCGGCCTGATACGCACCGCCTGAGGAACCCCGGCCGCACGTCGGCTGGGGTTCCCCCTTTGGCGGCAGACGGGCGTCGGCGGTCATCCCGCCGTTGCGGCGACCTCCTTCGGTCGCGTGGGTTCGGCAAGGTCCGCCCCGTCGCCGTACCGGGACCGCAGTTCCGACAGCACACCGAACGCCGCCGCCGTCAGCGGCACCGACAGGAGCATGCCGAGGATGCCGGCGATGGAGGCGCCCGCGGTGAGCGCCAGCAGGATCGCCGCCGGATGCATCTGCACGGTCCGGCTGTGGATCATCGGCTGGAGCACGTTCCCCTCCAGGATCTGCACCGCGAACACCACGCCGACCGCCCACAGCGCCGTCACCAGCCCCCGGTCGGCGAACGCCACCAGGATGGCCACCGCACCCGACAGGAACGCGCCGAGATACGGGATGTACGCGCCGACGAACACCAGCGCGCCCAGACCGACGGCGCCCGGCACCTGGAGGATCAGCAGGCCGATCGCGATGCAGACACCGTCGATGAACGCGATGATCGTCGTGCCCCGCATGAAGCCCTCGATCGCCTGGAACGCGCGCCGGGCCATCACCTCCAGCGTCTCCCCGCGGCCGCGCGGCGCGAGGGAGTGCAGCGAGGCGACCGCCTTGTCGGAGTCGCGCAGGAAGAAGAACATCAGCAGCAGCGCCAGGATCGCCATCGCGACGAACGAGCTGACCGCGCTGACCCCGGTGAGCACTCCGGAGGCCGCCGTACCGCCGAACTTCGACAGCAGTTCCTTGGCGTTCTTCGCGAGGTCGTCCAACGACGTCCCGGCCAGCCCGAACTCGTCGCTCAGCGACTGCGCCGCGTCCCGCAGCGAGGCGATGATCTGGTCGCCGGTGTCGATGAGCGCCGCCACCACGATGTACGCGGCGCCACCCATCACCACGACCACGGCGGCGCACGTCAGCCCGGCGGCGAGGGACTTGTTGAACCGCATCGCCACCAGCCGCCGGTAGAACGGCCCGAGCAGGGCCGTGCCGAGCAGCGCGAGCAGCACCGGCGTGACCGCCGTCTGGAACGTCACGCAGATCCACACGCCCACCGCCACGACACCGGTGACGAGCAGCGTCAGCGCGCTCCACACCGCCACGTGCCGCGCGGGCCCCGGCAGGAAGCCGCCGGAGACGGCCGGCGCCGGTGGGGCGACCGCCGGCGGCAGCTCCACGGGGCCGCCGCCGGTGGTCCGTATCGTCGTCCGCGTCCGGTGCAACGGTCTGCGCGCGGGACCGCCCCGCCGCCCCTGCCGTCCCCCGCGCACCCGGCGAGGGCCTCCCGTACGGCTGTTCATGTCTGGTCGTCTCCGCTCACTCAGGGGGTCGCGCACACCCCCTGAAGATCACGGGATGGCCGTGGCGCCATAGCGTAGACCCGGCGTCCGAACAGCCGCGGCCCGCCTACTCGGTGATCGGCAACGACGCCCCGTCCCGCAGGAACAGCGGGATACGGTCCAGCGGCGCGTCCACCGTGACGGACGCGCCACCCTCGTACGTCTCCCCGGTCCACGCGTCGGTCCATCGGGCGCCCGCCGGGAGATACGTCGTCCAGGTCGTCGCGCCCGCCTCCAGCACCGGCGCGACCAGCACGTCGGGGCCGAACAGATACGCGTCGTCGACCGACCAGGCCCGCTCGTCCCCGGGGAACTCCAGGAACAGCGGGCGCATGACGGGCAGGCCGTCCTCGTGGGACTCCCGCATGACCCGCAGGACGTACGGCTTGATGCGCTCACGCAGCCGCAGGTATCGCTCCAGGATCGCGCCGGCCTCCTCGCCGTACGACCAGACCTCGTTGGGGCCGCCGGTCATGGCCGGGCCGAGCGGCATGCCGGGCTCGCGGAAGCCGTGCAGGCGCATCAGAGGGGAGAACGCGCCGAACTGGAACCAGCGGACCATCACCTCGCGGTACGCCGGGTCGTCCGGGTCGCCCCCGTGGAAGCCGCCGATGTCGGTGTTCCACCAGGGGATGCCCGACAGCGCGGTGTTGAGGCCCGCCGCGATCTGCCGGCGCAGGGTCGGGAAGTCGGTGCCGATGTCACCGGACCACAGGGCCGCCCCGTAGCGCTGACTGCCCGCCCACGCCGAGCGGTTGAGGGAGACGATCTCCTCCTCGCCGGCTGCCCTCAGCCCCTCGTAGAAGGTGCGGGCGTTCTCCGCCGGGTAGATGTTGCCGACTTCCAGGCCGGGGCCCGCCCAGTACCGCAGGTTCTCCTGGAAGCCCGGCTTCAGCTCCGGCTCGCAGGCGTCCAGCCAGAACGCCGTGATGCCGTACGGCTCCAGGTAGTTCTCCTTCACCCGCGCCCACACGAACTCCCGTGCCTCGGGGTTCGTCGCGTCGTAGAACGCCACCTGGACCGTGGAGGCGACCTCCTTGTCGGGCCAGTCGGCGTGGGCCGTCGGACCGTACTGCGTGCCGATGAAGTAGCCCCGCTGGTCCATCACCGGGTGGTTCTCCGACAGCGGCGACACCGACGGCCACACCGACACCACCAGTTTGATGCCCATCCCCGCGAGTTCGTCCACCAGGGCCGCCGGGTCGGGCCACTCGCTCAGGTCGAACTTCCACTCGCCGAGATGCGTCCAGTGGAAGAAGTCGCACACGATCACATCGATCGGCAGACCCCGTCGCTTGTACTCCCGTGCCACGGCGAGGAGTTCGTCCTGGGTGCGGTAGCGCAGCTTGCACTGCCAGAACCCGGCCGCCCACTCGGGCAGCATCGGCGTACGGCCCGTCACCGCGCTGTAGCGGCGCTGCGCGTCGGCCGGTTCGCCCGCGGTGATCCAGTAGTCGATCTGCCGGGCCGAGTCCGCGACCCAGCGCGTCCCGTTGCCCGCCAGCTCGACCCGGCCGATCGCGGGGTTGTTCCACAGCAGGGTGTAACCGCGGCTGGAGGTCAGCACCGGGATGCCCACCTCGGCGTTGCGCTGCACGAGGTCGAGGACCAGCCCCTTCTGGTCCAGCCGCCCGTGCTGGTGCTGGCCCAGGCCGTACAGCTTCTCGTCGTCGTACGCGGCGAAACGCTGCTCCAGCCGGTGGTGGCCGTTGCCGACCGCCGTGTACAGCCGCGGGCCCGGCCACCAGAAGTGGGCGCGCTCCTCCGACAGCAGTTCACGGCCGTCGGCGGTGCGGGTGAACCGGACCAGGCCCTCGGCGCTGACCTCGGCGGTGAGCGTGCCGACCGTCAGCCGTCCCTGCCCCTCCTCGATCTTGATACTGCTCTCGGTGCTCTCCGCCTCGTCAAGCAGGGCGCCCGGCAGCCCGTCGAGGATCGGGCCGCCCAGCCGGGCACGGACCCGGACCGCGTCCGGCCCCCACGGCTCGATCCGCAGGGTCTCCTGGCGTCCGCTCCATTCCAGGGCACCGTCCCGCTCACGGAACGTGCCGACGGTGGGGGAGGACTGGGCGAGGCTGACCGCGCCCGTCGGGGTCTGGTTCTCGTTCTCGACAGACTGATTCACGAGACGGCTCCTGGGAGGAAGGAGTGACGGCCCACCCGGCACGACCGCTGCGGCCGAGCGAGCGAGTGGGGGTCGGGGGCAGGGGCGAGGAGCGCAGGGCTCGCCGCCCGGACGACGTGCGGGTCGGCGGGAGAACGTGCCGGACGAGGGGCAGGACGGTGGGGGGACGTACCGGGCGAGGAGCAGGAAGGTGGGAGGACGTACCGGGC
>NZ_LIQX01000270.1 GCF_001418475.1 Streptomyces ossamyceticus
CGGCGGCGGCCAGCGCGTCCTCCGCCTCCTTGCGCAACTCCAGCGCGGGCGGTAGCACCGAGAGCCCCTCACGGGCCATCTTCCGCCTGATCCACCACAGTTCGTCGTACGTCGTGTCGTCCCCGTCGAGCGGTCGCCCCGCTCCGGGGAGGTGGGAGAAATCGCCGCGCGCCTCCGCGTCGCGGATCTGTTTGTCGACGAAGGACTCGAAGCTGACACCCGGTGGCTTTCGCTCGGTCATGCGTCCATTGTGCCGGACCCCGCACAAGCGGACGATCCGGCGATTTATCATGCGGCGGCGGTGCGCCGAGCGCGCCGTGTCCAGCGACAATCGGAGTTTGACCCGTTAGGAGCGGTACGTGCTCGAACTCACCATGGCCTCGGTGTCCGAGGCGGACGCCGGGGCGACGGCCGGCATGCAGATGGCCGACGCGCCCAGCGAGCCGGGCGCCGTGCTCCGGGTGGGCCGGGACCGGGCGGTGTGCCGTCTCGCGACCCCGGACGACTGGCTGTTCGTCTCCCGTGTGCACCTGGAGTTCCTCTGTGGCCCCGACGGCACCTGGCAGGTGACCTGGCTGCGCGGTACGCACGCCGAGCCCTCCTCCGAGGTGCGCCTGGCGCTCCAGGGCCATCCGCCGCAGCCGTTGCCGTACGGCGGCACCGCGAAGCTCCCGCACAACGGCTCCGGCGAGCTCGTCATCGTCGACCGCACGGGCCCGCGCAGCGTCAACGTGGGCTTCTACCACGAGCTCTGAGACGGTCCCCGAGGACGGCGCCCGGCTCCGGCCCGCCGTCCTCGGGGCAGTCCGCTCGGCCCGTTCAGTCCACGACCCGGGCCAGCGCGAACCCGTCGTAGCCCTTGGTGCCGACGGTCTGGATGGCCGTGCCGTCCAGCTTCGGGTGGGTGGCGATGAGTTCGATGGCGGCGCGGGTGCCGACCACGTCCGGTTCGGTGCTGTGGGCGTCGGCGACGCGGCCGCCCCGGACGACGTTGTCGACGATGATCAGGCTGCCGGCGCGGGTCAGGCGCAGCGCCCACTCGACGTAGTGCGGGTTGTTGGCCTTGTCGGCGTCGATGAAGACCAGGTCGAACGGTTCGGGGTTCTCGTCGGCCAGCCTGGGCAGCGAGTCCAGGGCCGCGCCGACCCGTACCTCGACGAGCGCGTCCAGCCCGGCGCGCGCGATGTTGCGGCAGGCGACCTCCGCGTACTCGGGGCTGTACTCCAGGGAGATCAGCCTGCCGTCGGCGGGCAGCGCGCGGGCCAGCCAGATCGTGCTGTAGCCGCCGAGCGTGCCGATCTCCAGGATCCGGCGGGCGCCCTGGACGAGGGCGAGGAGCTGGAGCAGCTTGCCCTGGTTGGCGGCGACGTTGATGTGCGGGAGCTCGTTGGCCTCGCTGTCGCGCAGCGCGGCCTCCAGGGCCGCGTCGTCGGGGGAGAGGTGGGTCGTGAAGTAGGTGTCGACGTCGTCCCACGTCTGCGAGCTGCTCATGGACCTGCGCCCTTTCCGATAGCTAGTTAGATCGGCTAACTAGTTGCGCTAACGAATGGTAGGCGCAGGTCCCTTCGCTGTCAGGCGTTTCGCGTGCGTGTTTCGGTCGTTCGGACTCAGGCGCCAGGACCGGGCTTGTGGTCCGCCGGCGGCACGGGACCGGCCGGGGGCACGGGACCGGCCGGGGGCACGGGAGCGCCGTGCGGGTACCCGGCGTGCGGGCCGCCCGGCGGGACCCACGGGCCCGGCGCCATCGGGGGCAGCGGCGGCTGCTTGCGGGCGTTGCGGCGGAGCACGATCGCGACGGCCACCGCCTTGATCGCGAGCACGGCGATGCCGAGTCCGAAGGTGAACAGCCAGCCGGGGATGCCGCCCACGGTCCACATCTCGTCCACGTAGATGACCTTTCGATAGGGGTCGTCGGCCGCCGCCCGCCGGAGCGTGTGGTCGCCGGAGATCCGCGACGGCTGAGGGAAGTTCTGTTCGACGGCGGTCAGGAAGTCCGTGCCCCCGGCGGCGAGTTCGCCGAGCGGACCGCCGGGCGCGCCGATCCGGCCCGCGAAGGTGACCTGCGGCTTCTCCCCGCCGATCGCCGAGCCCGGCTCCATCCGGTGCCCGGCGAGGACGTACAGGTCGAGGGCCTGCGGGGTGGTGGCGAGCTTCGACAGTCGCATCGGGTACACGGGCGCGTCGCTGGCGAAGGTGAGGTGCAGCGGGTCGAGGGTGCCGCCGAGCGGGACGTCCCCGGCCGCCTCCTCCGGCGCCAGCCTGATCGCCACGTACTCCCACTTCTGGCGGACGTACGGCTCCAGCGCGGTCTCCAGGCGGTCGGGCAGCGCGAAGCCGTTGTCGTCGAGCCAGTCGCCGAGGGCCCCGGAGTCCGTCGCGGTCAGCCGGGCCACGTCGAACGGGCCGAGCCGCTCCCGGCCGACGACGTCCACGGCGCCGTCGCCGGGCGCCGCCCCCGCCGAGCCGTCCTCCTCGAACGCGTCCAACGGCCAGTCGCCCGACCGCGGCCAGAAGTACTCCCGTTCGCGGTACTCGGGCGCCGTCTCCTCGGCGAGCCGGTCGAAGAGGGCCGCGTCTCCCAGCTCCACCGTCGCCCGGTTCGGCACCGGCATGATCCACGCGGCCGTCCGGGCGTCCCCGGCGACCGTCAGACGCATCACGATCTGCTCCTCGCGGCCGTCCCAGCGCACCACGGACGTCTCACGGTTCACATACACACTGCGCTGCCCGTCCGGCACCATCGCCCCGCACCCGCAGGCGTACGCCGGGGCCACCAGCGACGCCAACTGCAAACCGAGCAGCGCCAGCACGAGGACCACCAGCCGTCCCCGCAGCCCGCGCGCCGGGCGCGTGCGCCCCCGTACGAAGCCGTCCATCCCCCGTGCCATCCCCCATCGCCTTCCCGCCGTGCGTCCGTGCAGGGGCCCATGCTCCCAGGTGATTGTCCGTGGCCGGTCACAACCTCGGCCGCGATGTGCATCCGCGATCCCCGTCGCGCCCTTGAGCCGTTCGACCGTCCCGCGCCCACTATCGTCTTCCGGACGAAACACGGGCGGCCCTCAGGTGAAGCCGAGGTTGCCCGCGTCTCACCTGAGGGACCGTGAGGCGGTGCGAGCTTTCCCATGGAACGGCGAACGGGGCGGGAGGGACGGCAGGGCGTGGCGAACGTGGATCAGGGCGGCCCGGGTGGTGCCGTTGGCACGAGTGGGGCGGCGGCCCGCTGGGGGACGGTGTGCGCCGTACTGTGGCTGGTCGCGGCGGTCCTGGCGGTGCGGCAGGTCGCGGTCGTGCTGCGCACGCCCAGGAGTGAGCGGCTGACGGACCTGGAGACCTGGGTCGGGCCGGACGGTGTTCTGCACGTGTCGGGTTCGTTGTACGACTCGACGCGGTTCACGGGTACCCCGTTCGGCGGGCTCGTCCTCAAGCCGCTGACCCGGGCGGCCGAACAAACCCTCGGCTGGGGCTGGACGTTCGGCACCCTGCTGCTGGTCGTCGCTCTCGGCCTGGTCGCCGCGCGCGCCCTGCCGCAGCCGGTCACCCGTCGAACAGCCCTGCTGGCGGCGCCCGTCGCGGTGACCCTGCTGATGCTGTCGCTGCCGGTCCGCAACACGCTCTACCTGGGCCAGACCAGCATCATCCCTGTTCTGCTGGTCCTTGCGGGTTGCTTCGCGGTACGCGGTGAGCGCGTCAGCGGTGTGTTCATAGGGGTGGCCGCCGCGTTCCAGCCGACGGTGCTGCTGTTCGTGCCGCTGCTGTGGTTCACCGGCCGCCGCCGGGCCGCCGCGAGCACCGGCATCACCTTCGCCGGCGCGACCGTGCTCGCCTGGGCCGCCATGCCGCACGACTCGTACGCCTACTGGGTGCACCATCTGGCGGGTGTGGGCCTGGGTGGCCGGGCGGACGACCTCGCCAACCAGTCGTTGCACGGGGCGCTGCTGCGGCTCGGCCTCGAAGGCCCGGCGGAGATCGCGGTCTTCTTCACGCTGGCCACGGCCGTCGCCGTGTTCGGCATGCGTCGCGCCATCCACTACGCCCGTGACGGGCAGTTGCTGCTCGCCGTCGCGATCACGGGGTGTGTCGTGGTGGCGGTCTCGCCGACGTCGTGGAAGCACCAGTTGCTGTGGGTGCTGCTGGCGGCGGTGGGCCGGGTCGGCAAGAAGGCGTCCTCGCGGTATGTGTGGCCGGTGGCGGTCGTCCTGGTGATGACGCTGCCGGCGAAGATGATGGTGCCGAACGTCGGCGTCCTGCACCCGGTGCGCGACAACGTGGTCCTGCTGGCCGCGCTCGCCTCGGCGCTGGTGGTGCCGTTCCTGTCCCGCACCTCGCCCTACTACCGGCACCCGATCCCGACCGTGTACGCGCCGAAGACGCAGACCCGCTTCAGCTGGGCGCCGCTGCTGCGCCGGGTCGCCACCCGTCCCAACCTGCTGCTCGAACTGCTGCTGATCCGCGTCACGTACGCCGCCTACCAGCGCACCCGGCTGGAGGCGGCCGGCAGCCGGGCCGTCGCCGAGGAGCACGCCCGGCAGATCCTCTCCATCGAGAAGGCCCTGTTCCTCGACATCGAACACTCCGTCAACCACGCGGTCGTCCAGATCGGCTGGCCGCGGACCTTCTTCGACTTCTACTACACGTCGTTCCACTTCGTGGTGCCGCTGACCGTCCTCGGCGTCCTGTACTGGCGCCGTCCCGCGGACTACCGCTGGGCCCGCACCGCGATCGGTTTCACCACCGTCCTCGCGCTCGTCGGGTTCTTCTTCTACCCGCTGGCGCCGCCCCGGCTGATGCCGGGCCTGGGCATCATCGACACCATCCACGGCGTCCAGGACTTCTCCAAGCCCGACTACGGCACACTCACCCAGCTGGCCAACCAGTACGCGGCGATGCCCTCGCTGCACTTCGGCTGGTCGCTGTGGTGCGGGCTCACCATCGCCCTCGTCGCGCCCCGCTGGTGGATGAAGGCCCTCGGCCTGCTGCACCCGACGTTCACGCTCGCCGCGATCGTCGCGACCGGCAACCACTGGGTCCTCGACGCGGTCGGCGGGGCCGCGGTCGTCGGCGCGGGCTTCGCCCTCACCCACCTCCTGACGGGACCGCGGGCGGCTCCGGGCACGGACGAGGACGACGGGAAGACGGACGACGGGGCCCCGCGGACCGCCACCAGCGGCCCACGCGACCCCGTCCGTGGCTGACCGGCAGCTCCCTCGGCGGCTGACCCTCAGCCGATCCACAGGTCGTACGTGGCGCCGTCCCTGGTGTCGTTCGCGGAGATGAGGCGGGGCTCCCAGCGCCAGCCCGTGCTGGGCTTGCGGTGGTGGAACTCCACCGAGCGGCCGGCCACCCACCAGTAGCCCTCGGCCGTGGTGCAGCCCTTGGGGGCGATCTCCCAGAATCGGGAGCCGACCCAGTCGCCGAACTGGTTCTCGCCGACGAAGAAGAACTTCACGGTCTCGTTGGAGCCGCTGCAGATCCGGAGCTGGACGTTCTTGGTGCCGGCGAAGGCCGTGCCCGGGATCGCCAGCGTGCCGAGGACGGTGCCCGCGACGAGTGCCGCCGCGGCGATCTTGCGCTTGAGGCTGCGCATGGGAGGACCACCCTTTCTGAAGGAGCGGGGATGAGGAGATGAGGGGGTGAGGAGGTGTGACGGGGATCAGCGCAGCAGGCCCCGGGCGCGCAGCCAGGTCCTGGCCGCCTTTCCGGGAGCCTCGCCCGCCTCGACCGAGGCGGCCAGCGTGGCCAACTGATCCGTCGTCAATGGGTCGTTGACGCGGGCGAGGGCCGCCCTGCCGGTGGCGTCCACGGCGGGCGCGCTGATGAGCGGGAAGACATGCTCGGGCGGGACGACGGACTCGGGGTCCCCGAGGACGACCAGTCCGCCGCGAGCGAGCGCGGGGTCACCGCTGCGCAGCACCAGCACGTCCGCCGTCCGCGAGGTCCCCGCCGGGGTGAGGGTGACGCCGTACGCCTTCTTCACGGCGGTGGCGGACGGGGCGCCGGGATCGCCGGAGGCGGGGCCGCCGAGGGTCAGCCGGTCCTTCGCCGCGCCGAGGTCGTCCAGGTCGCGCAGCCCGTACCGGTCGGCGGTGGCCTCGGTGACCGCGACGACGAGCCCGCGCTGCGCCGCGGCCGCCGGCAGGGCCACGATCCCGGGAGGCAGCGCCATGCTCAGCGTCGCCTCCATGTTGCCGGGCATGGTCTGGCCGCCCGGCAGGGCGCGCAGCATGCTGCTCTCGTAGGCCGGCGCGATGCTGATCTCGCCGTCCACCACGGCCTGGGCTGTGTGGGTGGGGGACGCGTACGTGGTGTCCGCGGTCCGCACCTTCTGCCCGGCGGCGGTGAGGAGTTCGCGGTAGATCGCCGCGACGACCCGGCTCTCGGCGGAACCGTCGGTGCCGATCACGGCCGGCTCGCGCTCCGCGTGGCCGGCGCGGCTGCCGCCGGCCGACCCGCCGGAGCAGCCGGAGAGCAGCAGGAGCGAGCACACCGCGAGGGCGAGAATTCCGAGCGGGGAATGAATTCTGTGGAGCCTTGATATCACGGAAGAATCCCTCGCATCACGCATCACGCATGACCATTCCTAAGGCGAGCCGTGCGGCCCCTTCAGCAGTGTGCGCCGATTTCGGCGGAGGTCATCTTCCGGTCCTTGAAGTTGACGTATCCGTACTTCGGGTTGTCCTTGTTGAAGCCGGACTGCTGGAAGTCGTAGACGTACCAGACGTAGTGGTCGTAGTACTTGTTCTTGAACTGGATCTCCCACCAGCCCTTGGCCTGCTGCTTCGAGGTGCCGCGTTCCAGCCAGCCGACACTGCGCGGCGAGATGTTGATGGTGTTGGACTCGGTGTCCGTGTGGGAGTTCTCCCAGGTGTGGCTGTAGCTGGTCTCGACGGATGCCTCGAAGACCAGCGAGAACTTGTACGACGCCGAGACGGAGACACCGACGGTGTTGGCGGCGGTGGTGGTGTCCGACCAGTCGATACGGTGCTGGTTCGTGTTGCTGCCGCAGTTGTAGGCGGTGCTTCCCACCTGGTGCTTCGGGCCGGTGTAACCCCAGTAGCTCTGCGGGTGGAAGTTGCAGAGGCTGGCCCAGTTGCACGCCTTGAGGAGTTCGGCCTGGGTGGGCCCGGCGGCGAATGCCTGGGGGGCCGCGAGCAGAGAGGCACCCATGGTCAGAGCTGCGAGGGTCCCGGCGGTGCGGAAACGCCGAGTCGAACCGTTTCCGCGGTGCGCGAATGCCATTGATTGCTCCATGAGGAGGGGCGGAGTTTTGGGGGGTGTCCGCCGACTGCGCACAACTATCGGGCGGAGATCGTGTCCCCGTCAATAGAGGATAAGGAGGGCCGGTCAATTCTGAGGGAATCCTGAATTTTCTGCCCGTGCAGCAAAACAAGCGCTGCCCGGAATTCCGGGAGAATCTCGGATTCCGGCAGCGCTTGTCGGCCTGCCCAGCATGCTCCCAGCCTTCCCTCAGAGTCCGCTCAGAGAGGCATCGGAGACGGTTCACAGTTCGGGGGAGGAATCGTGGTCGTGTGTCGCCCCGGTACGGCGACAAGGCCGCCGCCCGTCCTCGGGGGACGGGGGGCGGCCTTGTCGGGTGCGGTCACGGGGTGGGGCGCCGGTTCGGTGCCCCGTCGTGGGGGTGGGTCAGTCCACGTACCACTTGCCGCACTTGGTGATGCCGTCGAACTCCCCGCAGGCGCGGGCGGCGTAGTTGGAGTTGTAGACGGACTGGGTGCGGCTGCCGGTGTACGGGCCGCACATCTTCCAGCCGTCGCGCTTGGCGTCCGAGTCGCTGACGATGCCCTTGAAGTCGGGGAACGAGCGGAAGCTGCGGTCGACCCACAGCCGGTCGCCGGCCCTGCGGCCGGACTTGATCTCCGCGCGGCTGTAGCGGTCGAGCGCCGACTCGTTCTGCAGCTCGACCCTGCGGCCCCGGAAGTCGAACGAGGCACCGGACTCGACGGCCCGGAAGCGGCCGATGACGGCGATGCCGTCGCAGTCGTCCTCGGTGGCCGAGGCCGCCGACGCGGGGACGAAGACGATGGCGCCGCTGCCGATCAGCACGGCCGAGGCCGCGATCGCGCGGCCCATGCGGGACTTGTTCACGAGGGTTCCTTCGGTGTGTGACGCATGAACGGGTGGGAGCCGGCGCCACGCTGGGCGGGCGGGGACCCCCGGTGAATGAGGCGCGCCGTCGTCCGTGTTCCTCCGACGGCGGCGGCGACGTCCACAGATTCAGGCAGCCGGGAACCCTCGGCAACAGCTGCCGCCGTGCCGGGACGCTGGGACCGTCCCACCCCTGTTGACCTGTGCGAACGGGGAGCCTCTGGGATGCCGTTGGGACGCGCGGGCGCGCGGGACGGGCCGACGGCGCCGGGAGGCCGTCGGCCCGAGTCGGGGCGGGGGTGTCAGTCCGCGCTGACCTGCAGGTGTTTGACGCCGTTGATCCAGGCCGAGCGCAGCCGGTCCGGGGCGCCGACGAGCCGCAGGTTCGGCAGGGCGTCGGCGATCGCGTTGAAGATGAGGTCGATCTCCAGCACCGCCAGGGACTTGCCGAGGCAGAAGTGCGGGCCGCCGCCGCCGAAGCCCAGATGGGGGTTCGGGTCGCGGGTGATGTCGAAGGTGTCGGGGTTCTCGAACACCTCGGGATCGTGGTTGGCGGAGGCGTAGAAGATGCCGACGCGGTCGCCCTTCTTGATCCGCTTGCCGCCGAGTTCGGTGTCCTGGGTGGCGGTCCGCTGGAAGGAGTTGACGGGCGTGGCCCAGCGGACGATCTCCTCGGCGGCCGTCGCCGGGCGCTCCCGTTTGAACAGGTCCCACTGGTCGGGGTGGGTGAGGAAGGCGTGCATGCCGTGGGTGATCGCGTTGCGGGTGGTCTCGTTGCCCGCGACCGCCAGCATCAGCACGAAGAACCCGAACTCGTCCGAGGCCAGGCTCCCCTCGTCCTCGGCGACGACGAGCGTGCTCACGATGTCCTTCGCCGGACACTGCTTGCGGTCGGCGGCCATGTTCATGGCGTACGCGATGAGTTCGGTGGCCGACTCCTGGCCGACCTCCTCGGTGATGGCGTACTCCGGGTCGTCGTACGAGATCATCCGGTTCGACCACTCGAAGATCTTCGCCCGGTCGTCCTGCGGGATGCCGATCAGCTCCGCTATGGCCTGGAGCGGCAGTTCGCAGGCGACCTGGGTGACGAAGTCGAAGGGGCCGGGCTGGGCGAGCGCCTCGCGCGCGATGGCGTGGGCCCGGTCGCGCAGGTTGTCCTCCAGCGCGCGGATCGCCCGCGGGGTGAAGACGCGCTGGACGATCTGCCGCACCCGGGTGTGCTCCGGCGGGTCCATGTTCAGCAGGATCAGCCGCTGCGCGTCGATGGCGTCCCGCTCGATGTGCTCGTTGAACCGGATGATCGCGGTGTTCAGGAACGACGAGTACAACTCGGGGTGCGTGGAGACGTACTTGACGTCCGCGTGCCGGGTCACGGCCCAGTAGCCCTCGTCGCCGAAGCCCGCGAGGCCCGGTGCCTGCGGGACCCAGTGGACCGGTTCCGTGCGGCGCAGCTCGGCGAACTCGGGGAGGGGGACACGGTGGTGGAGGAGATCCGGGTCGGTGAGGTCGAACCCGTCGGGCAGCGCTGGACAGGGCATGGTCGACTCCCGTCGCTTAGACGGTCTCCGACGGACCGTCCCTGACGGTCCATCAGTTATCCGGGTCGCCGTGACCGTAGTAACGCGTTCTACAAGTCGCAAGGGCTACGGCGACCCGAATCCGTCGGGCGGGTCAGTCGGGCAGCCGGTCCAGGAGCCACTCGCCTAGCTCCGGGGTGATGGCGGTGTGCGCCGTCGTGTCCGAGGAGCAGAGGAAGTCGTCGGCCTCCGAGTCGTCCGGGTCCAGGTCGTCGACGGCCGCGTACAGGTCCTTCTGATGGTCGAGGTCGCGGATCGCGATCGCGCTGACCGTGGGGACGAAGCAGATGTGCTCGTGCCGCAGGTCGATGCCCGCGCCGAACTTCTCCAGCATGTCGGCGAGGAGGCCGTACGAGCGGAGGGTGCCGCCGGGAGCGCCGTCGAACTCGGGGAAGTCGCTCGTCAGGATCGTCTTCTCGGCCTGCGGGAAGCGGCGTTTCAGCTCCGCGACGATGATGTCCTTGCCCTGCGCCTGGGTGTGGAAGGTCGTCCCCGGGAAGATCCGCTCCACCGCCAGCGCGGTCTCACCGGGCGGGATCGCGAGGCCCGTGCCGTCCCCGCGGCCGTTGGCGAGCGCCAGTCTCCTCGGCACGGTCGGCCAGCCGCCGACCTTGGACAGCGCGGTCAGGAACTGCGTGCGCTCGACGGCGATGGCGGCGTCGCCGGTCACCGGGTTGAAATGCCGCCAGAGCATCTGCCGGGCGGCCGGGCTGTTCATCTGCCGGGCGAACGGGTTCGGCACCGGGATGAAGTGCGAGAACGCCTGGAGGCCGACAGGGACGACGGCACCGCGGTGCGGGGTGTCATAGGAGAAGTACACGGCGGTGCGGTGGTCCATCCGCTGCGTCTCCAGCTTGGCGAGGGCGTAACGGGTGACCAGGCCGCCCATACTGAAGCCGCCCACGGCCAGACGCGTGTGCCCCGACTGCTCGGCGCGGGTCCGCAGGATCGCGGCGATCGCGGCGTCGGCGTTGTCCAGGAGGGAGGCGCTGCGCTCGTCGAAGCCGAGCAGGATGACGTCACGGCCCCGGCGGCGCAGCTCGCTCAGCAGCGGGTAGGAGCCGCCGTCGAGGCCGGTGTACAGCCACTTCAGGTCGCTCCTGCCGAGGTTGAAGCCGTCGGCCATCAGCACCGGCCGGTTGATCGCCTGGTTGCCCTCGCCGAGGAAGACATGCGCGAAGCCGTGCGGCAGCTCCCACCGCGCGTCCGGTTCGGGCGCCGTGTACGTCCGGGGTGCCGCCGGTTCGGCGCTCACGGGGGTGGCGAGCGTGAACTCCCCGACGCATCGCTCCGCCTGCTCGTGCTGGTGCTCGGACAACGTGCTCGTCTCCTTCTGCGCGCCCCGCACAGCAACCCGCCGGAGCGGGCTGGAGGACCGTGCGGGGTGACGCGGACCCCCACATCGCAGCAGCGCCGCCGAGGGCCTGCCACGCGACACCGGGCGCTTCATCCGTACGAAGGGAGTGGGAGTGAGGGGCGATTACCTTCGCGGTGTCACCCCCGTGGCCCAGTGGCGCGCCGTGGGAGCCGGGGTGACCTCCGGGTTCCCGCGCGCGTGGTGCGCCCGCGCACGGCCGAATCCGCCCGCGGATCGCGTGTGCGCCGTGCACGACCCTTGCGGCGATGCGTGTCAGCTCGGCACGCTGTCAGGAGAACTAGAACGCGTACTAGTTCTGCGTGGCGGGCCGGGCCGGGACGCCCCGCGCCGCGCGGGTAACCGTTGAGAGGATCCCCATGGCCGCGGAACCCGTGATCGTCGAAGCCGTACGCACCCCCATCGGCAGGCGCGGTGGCGCGCTCGCCAATCTGCACCCCGCCTATCTGCTGGGCGAGACCTACCGTGAACTCCTCGGCCGCACCGGCATCCCCGCCGACTGCGTCGAGCAGATCGTCGGCGGCACCGTCACCCATGCCGGCGAGCAGTCCATGAACCCCGCGCGCACGGCCTGGCTGACCATGGGCCTGCCGTACGAGACGGCCGCGACGACCGTCGACTGCCAGTGCGGCTCCTCGCAGCAGGCGTCGCACATGGTGGCCAACATGGTCGCGGCCGGGGTCATCGACGTCGGCATCAGCTGCGGCGTCGAGGCGATGTCCCGTGTGCCGCTCGGGTCGGGCTCCAAGCACGGCCCCGGCAAACCGTTCCCCGACGAGTGGAACGTCGACCTCCCCAACCAGTTCGAGGCGGCCGAACGCATCGCCCGCCACCGGGACCTGACACGGGAGGACGTCGACGCGCTGGGCGTGCTCTCGCAGGAACGGGCCGCCGTCGCCTGGGCCGAGGAACGCTTCAAGAAGGAGACGTTCGCGGTCCAGGTCCCCACTACGGAGGAGGAACAGGCCACCGGGCAGGGCATGTGGCGCCTCGTGGACCGCGACGAGGGCCTCCGGGACACGTCCGCGGAAGTGCTGGCCCGCCTGAAACCGATCATGCCGACCGCCGTGCACACCGCCGGCAACTCCTCCCAGATCAGCGACGGCGCGTCGGCGATCATGTGGGCGTCGAAGCGGATGGCGCGGGCGCTGAAGCTACGGCCGAGGGCCCGGATCGTCGCCCAGGCGCTGGTGGGTTCCGACCCCCACTTCCACCTCGACGGCCCGATCGACGCGACGAAGGCGGTGCTGGGCAAGGCGGGGATGTCGCTCCGCGACATCGACCTCGTCGAGATCAACGAGGCGTTCGCGGCGGTGGTGTTGAGCTGGGCGCGGGTCTTCGAGCAGGGCTTGGAGAAGGTCAACGTGAACGGCGGTGCGATCGCGTTGGGTCACCCGGTGGGCGCGACGGGAGCGCGGCTCATCACGACGGCGCTGCACGAACTGGAGCGCACGGACAAGGAGTTCGCCCTGGTGACGATGTGCGCCGGGGGCGGACTCGCCACCGGGACGATCATCCAGCGGTTGTAGAGGCCCACCCGAGGAAGCGCACGAACGCGGCGGGGCCCAGGGTGAGATGGGGTCCCGCCGGGTTCTTGGAGTCACGGATGAGGAGGGTGGGGGAGGAGGAGACGGGGGTTGCGGCGATCTCTACGCAATCACCGCCCTGGTCGCTGCTGTACGACGACTTGCGCCAGGTGAGGGGGCCGAGGAGGGTGCATTCGACGCAGGAGCCGCCGGTGTCACCGCTGTAGCTCGACTTACGCCACTGGGCGCCTGTCGGCCTTGAGTTGCTTCCCATAGCGTTCCTCCACCACGTGCCGGATCAGCTCTGCCGAGTCCCTCACGGACAGCGCCGCAGCCTGCAGATGATCGTATCGGAGCGACCTGGACTCCACCGCGTCTGGATTGGCGGTGGGGTGTCCGGTGTCGTAGTCCTCGCTGTAGACGATGGTGGGGTCTCCGGCAAAGTGGAAGATGTCGAAGGAGCCCATTAGCCCGGTGTGCACGCCGACCTCGTACGGCAGCACCTGGACGCTCACGCGCGGGTTGCGCTCGTAGGCCAATAGTTTCAACAGTTGGGCCCGCATGACCTCCGGTCCGCCGATCTTCTGATAGAGCACGGCTTCGCTGAGTACCGCCCAGAACACCGGGGGTTTGTCCTTCTCGAAGATGCGTTGTCGCGCCATTCTCGCGGCGGTGCGGCTTTCCAGGGCGTTGTCGCTCACGGCGCTGAGTACGGCCCCGGCGTACGCCTGGGTCTGCAGGAGGCCGTGCACGAGCTGTGGCTGGAAGATGTAGATCGCCGATGCCCGTCCCTCCAGCTCTGCGACCTGCTGGAACCAACCCGGGAGTTGGCTGCGCATCACCAGCATCAGGAGGCGGGACAGCAGCCCATCGGTCCCCAACGCCACATCCGCCCGCTCGCTGAACTCGGGCGTCGGCACCTTCCTCGCCGTCTCGATCTGCCCCACCAGCGACGACGTGTAGCCGAGGATGTCGCCCAACTGCTTCTGTGTCAGGCCCGCGGCCTCCCGGCAGCGCCGCAGCTCGTAGCCGTAGTAGTCGAGCGGTGAGGCGCCGGGGTCGAGGGTGTTGATCTGGGTCATGGTGCTGTCCCCTCGTTGAAGCTTGAACTCACTGTTGAACAGGTTGTGTCCGTTCTGTCGCCGACAGTAGTTGCGCCAGGTCACCCTTGTGGGGTGAACGGATACATTCCCCCCATCGTTCTGGGCGCTCGTCCCGCCCAGCACCGGATGTGCTTCACCGTCGGTGAGCACTCCGCGCATCACATCCGCCGCATCGTCCGCTCCTACCTCGACGAGTGGGAGATGCCGGACCTGACCGACGCGGTGGAACTCGGGGTCACGGAACTGCTCGCCAACGTCGTACGGCACGTCCCGGACCGCCGCTGCACCCTGCTGTTGCTGCGGTCGCCGGGCGGGGTCCGGGTGGAGGTGACGGACGGGTCCGATCAGCTCCCCGTCCTGCGCACCGACATGTCGCCCTACGCGGACGGCGGCCGGGGACTCGTGCTGGTCGACGCCGTGGTGGACAAGTGGGGTGTGGGCAGGTGGCGCGACGGCAAGACCGTCTGGTTCGAGTGCCGGTGCGGCGGAGAGGAGCGGTCCGCGTGAGCGGCGCGACGGGCGGTGCCCGAGATGAGTACGGCAATGAGGTCGGCCAGGGAGAGCGCGCCGCCGGGGTCGTCGGCACGGCGGGGCACCCGGCGTACGGGCCCCACTTCGTCCAGCGCGACCCCGTCCCGCGCCAGCACGTACGTCAGCGTGAGGAATGCGGCGCGGGCGTTGCCGTCGTCGAACGGGTGGAAGAAGCACACGTCGAGGTAGGCGCGGGCGGCGCGGGCCGGGAGCGCGAGGGCCGGCTCCGCGCTCTGCGCGAGGCAGTCGGTGAGGCGGTCCGGAAGGTCGGCGCCGGTGCCGTAGCGTTCGCGGCCCTCCTTGGCGTACGCCGGGTCGGTGCGGAACGCCGGGCGCGTCGGCAGGCCCAGCACATGGCGCTGCCAGGCGGCGAGGCGGTCGAAGGTGAGGGGCAGTCCGGCGGCGGCGTCCGCGCGGGCCAGATCGAGGGCGGCGCGCAGGCGGACGGCGCGTACCGGGGACCGCTGGTGGTCGTGGGCGTGGATGTCCTGCACCGCCCCGTCTTCTACCGGGGTGACCAGTACGACTGGGAGGCGTTCGTGCGGGCCGGCGGGAAGGAGCCCGTGCGGGGTGACTGTACGTGCGCGGTGCCAGGGGACCGTCTCGCGGAGGGCCTGCCATATCCGTAGGTGGTCCGGGGCGGCGGCCGGGCGGGGCGTGCTC
>NZ_LIQX01000271.1 GCF_001418475.1 Streptomyces ossamyceticus
TCCGCCCCGCCCCGCCCGGCGGCCTCCCCGTCCGGCTACCGCAGGCGGTCCACGTACCGGTCTGTCCCGGTAGGCGGTCACCTCGTGGTCCTGGAACGCCGTGAAGACGTGCGTACGGTCCTGATAGACGCGCGCGTCGCGGTTCAGCCTGGGCACGGTAATTGATCCGTCCATCGGGGATGGCGTACGTGATCGCTGAGCACCGGCGAAGTCGAGCGGGCACACTTCTTCATATCTGACGATCAGTCAGATAGACCGTATCCATGACAGACGACATCACGAAGGCAGACGAGACCCACAGCCATCTCTATGCCGAACTTGCCGCCGTCGGCCCCTATGGAGCCGACCTCGGGCACGCGCTCATCACCATGGTCGAGCCGCACCCCGGCCGGGAGCGCGAATACAATCGATGGTACGAAGACGATCACTTCATCGCCGGCGCGATGGCCATGCCGTGGATGTACGCCGGGCGCCGCTGGGTGGCCACGCGGGACCTGCAACTCCTGCGCTACCCGGAGAAGTCCACCGTCGCGCAGCCGGTGACGGCCGGGTGCTACATCTCCGTCTAC
This sequence comes from Streptomyces ossamyceticus, assembly GCF_001418475.1. GTDB lineage: Bacteria > Actinomycetota > Actinomycetes > Streptomycetales > Streptomycetaceae > Streptomyces > Streptomyces ossamyceticus. Next base: position 570 of record NZ_LIQX01000271.1, read on the forward strand.
TGGATGACTGCCGGACGCTACGCCGACCACATGCGCTGGACCGTCGGCATCAACAGGCGCCTCAACCGCGACCACCGGGTCTTCCAGGACCGTACACATGTGTTCACGGCCTTCCAAGATCACGCGGTGACCGTCTACCGCGACGCCGATGAAGGCCCTCGCGACATCCATGCCCTCGACCACCCCTACGCCGGACTCGTCGTCCAGGTCATCGACAGCGACTCCCCCGCCGGACGCGCGGAACTGCTCGCCTGGCTACACGACGACCACCTCCCGCAACGCCTGGCGGGCTCGCCCGCGGCCATGGCGACCGTCTTCACCCCGACACCTCTGCCCCTGGACCGCATGACCTACGTCAAACAGGTCGAGGGGGTGGGGACCCGACTGACCCTGCTGTGGTTCCTCCAGCAGGATCCCCGCGAGACCTGGCACGAGCACTTCGCGGACCTGGACACCTCGGTGGCGGCTTCGGGGCTGGGCGAAGTGCAGCTCGTCGCACCGTTCATACCGACGGTGGCCGGGACGGACCGGTACGTGGACGAGCTGCGGTGAGCCGTCGGGCGGCACGGCCGGCGCGCACGCCCCCCGGCCAGGAGCCGCGACAGAGTGCACGCGGCGCTCACCCCGGGCACCCAAACGGCAGGGCGTGTACAACGTCAACATACCCTCATCATTGATGGAGCCAAGGGTCCCGTGTACGGTGACGCGCATGGCAGACCATCCCGCCCCGCCCGTCGGTGGACCGCTTGTCACCGGCTCCGAGATCGCCAGGCTCGCCGGTGTCACGCGTGCCGCAGTCTCCAACTGGCGGCGGCGGTACGAGGACTTCCCGGCACCCGCGGGCGGCGGTGTGAACAGTCCGCTGTTCGACCTGGCCTCGGTGCAGGCGTGGCTGGACAAGCAGCGCAAGGGTCAGGACGTCTCGGAAGAGGTGCAGTTGTGGCAGGCCCTGCGCGGGGCCTACGGCGACGACATGATCGGCGGGCTCGCCGAGGTCGCCCATCTCCTCGCCGATCACGAGGGCGAGGCTTCCGCGGCCCTGCCGACAGATGCCGTTCGACTGGTGCGCCAGCTCGGCGACAGTGGATCACCCGGTGACGTGGTGAGCTCACTGACGGAGCGCTTCACGGACTCGGTGCGCCGGGCCGGCTCCGACCAGGTCACCTCGCCGCGCATCGTCCGGGCGGTGCGGCACTTCGCAGGCGAGGTGTCGAACGACGCGACCCTCTTCGACCCGGCGTGCGGTATCGGGACGCTCCTGCTGACCGTCGGGCCCGAGCTCGGCCCGAAACGGTGTGGTCAGGAGATCGACCCCCGCAGCGCTCGATTCGCGCAGCTGCGAGCCGACCTCACGGGACGTGCCGACGTCGATGTCCTCATCGGGGATTCCCTGCGTGACGACCACTGGCCGGATCTCAAGGCCGATCTGGTCGTCTGCGACCCACCCGTCGGTTCCCCGGACTGGGGGCGCGAGGAACTGCTCCTCGATCCCCGGTGGGAGCTCGGCACACCCTCGCGTGCCGAGGGAGAACTCGCCTGGCTGCAACACGCCTACGCGCACACCGCACCGGGCGGCCGCGTCCTCATGGTCATGCCCGCCTCGGTCGCCTACCGCAAGGCCGGCCGCCGCATCCGGGCCGAGCTCGTGCGCCGCGGCATCCTCACGGACGTCATCGCCCTCCCCCCAGGGAGCGCTGCCTCGCACGCGCTCCCCGTACACCTCTGGCATCTGCGTCGCCCTCCGTCGCCGGACGACGCCGCCGCGAAGGTGCGCATGGTCGACCTCACGGCGAACGACCCGGACGGCCCCATGGAGCCGGGGACCGGCCAGACGGCGGACGTACCCCTGATCGAACTCCTCGACGATGCCGTGGATCTCACTCCCGGCCGTCATGTCGAGGAGTCCCACCGCGACTACACGACGGAGTACCAGGCTCTGCGCCGGGAGCTGGTGGAGCAGGCGCGGCTACTGGCCGAGCTTCTGCCGGCTCTGACGGCGGGCGCCGGTCCGAGCACGCTGGAGGGGCCGTCCGTCAGCGTCGCCGACCTCGCGCGTGCCGGGCTGGTCGAGTACGGCGATCCGGAGCCGGTCTCGGTGAGCGATCAGCTCGACACCGACTACCTCCGGGGGTTCCTGCGCAACGCGGCGAACGCCCGGCGGTCCACGAGCGCCAGCGGCACCTACCGGCTCGACGGCAAGGGCGCCCGCATCCCGCAGATGGACATCGCCGAGCAGCGCCGGTACGGGGCGGCGTTCCGCGCCCTGCAGGAGTTCGAGGAGCGGGCGCGCAGGGTGGCCGAACTCAGCAAACAGGCGGCCGCACTGGCCAGGGACGGGCTCGGCAACGGGGCCCTCTCGCCCGAGGAGTGACGTTCAGCGATGTCACCGGGCCGGGCTTCACCGCGTCCGCGGCACGAAGGGACTGGCCGCACCGCTCCACGACACCGTCAGCGCCTCGCGTGCCCGTGTGCACGCCACGAACAGCAGGCACCGCTCCCGAAGCAGGTCCGAGTCGTGCTGGAGCGCGTCGACGGAGGCCGGCGTCACCTCGCGGGCGAAGGGAAGCGCGCTCGCCGTCGCTCCGAGAACGGCGACACAGCGGAACTCCAGCCCCCGGCCCTGACGTGCTTGTGCAGGACGTCGTAGCTCTCCCGGAAGCTGTTGGCGAACGCGAGCTGCGGCACGATCCGCCCTCCCCCACCCTGAACGGACACTCAGCGGTCGATCATACGCGTGGGCCGCTCACCAGCCGGGCGGCGATCCTCTCCACGTCCGAGAGCAATCCGGAGGGCTGCTGATCGAGGTCGAGGGCGTGCTGGTGGATGACGATGCCCGCGTGCCGCACCGTGTGGGCCGCGTGCGGCGCGTTGCCCTTGGCGTACACCAGGTGGCCTTCGCGCAGGCCCAGGGCGGTGCAGTAGGCGAGCATCTGGTAGAGGTCGGCGTCCGGGAAGCCGTCCCGCTTCTCGGCCTTGTACTTGGCGTCCACGACGGCGCTCGGGGCGCCCCCAGGCCCGTACAGCACGAAGTCGGGCCGCATGCGGATCGCGGCCGCCTCGTCGAGGTGATGCGAGTCCTGGAGGCGCGCCGCGTGCCCGAGGCCATGGCAGGCCTCCCGCAGCGCCACGGTCACGAAGTCCTCGAAGAGCCTGTTCATGTCGAACAGGAACCCGTCGACGCGCAGCCCGCCGGGCGCGTGCTCGACGGAGGCGTTCTCCAGGACGGTTCGGGCGAGACGCAGGGCGTGCTGGTAGCGCGCGTTGAGCCGGTTCGGCTGCCAGGCGGGCAGCGGCCGACCCCGCACGATCAGGGTGACGTCGGCCAGGCGGGCCCGCTGGTGGAACAGTCCGCGACGCACGTCGCGGGGGACGCCGGGCAGCCGCAGGAGGCGCTCGACGGCGGAACGCAGCAGGCGGTTCTCCGCGATGTCGGTGGTGAACTCGTCGTACTCCACCTCCACCGGCAGCGTCGCTCCGAACCGCCGCCGTATCTGCTCGGCCTCCCGGACACGGCCCCGGACGACCAGGGACGTCTCCTCTGTGACCCGGTACCCCTGGAGGAGCCCCTGCCGCAGCGCCCGGTCGATCTGCCGCTCCACGGCATGGGCGAGGGCGGGCAGCAGCTCGCGGTGCGCCGCCACATCGACCTCGCCGTCCCGTCGGCCGCCCTTCGGGTCGAGGCTGTACCCGAGGAGGAAGAACAGCCGGGCGATGGGGACCTTGGGCACGACCCGTACGGTGACCGGCCCGCCGCCCGGTACCGCGACCGCCACGGCGCCGACCTTGCTGCCGGCCCGCAGGGACCAGTGCCCCGCGACGTACGGATCGGGAGCCGCGTCCACGATGTCGCCGGCCGCCAGCGCCCGTCCGACCGCGTCCGGCAGCGCCACGCCCTCGGCCGCCGCGTGCTCGACGAGTTCGACGACGTGCGTCACCCGAGCGACTCCCGCAGAGCCGCCAGGCCATACCGCTTCTCGATGTCCACGCCCTCCCCGTAGTGGTGCTCCTCCAGGAGCGGCAGGATCTTGGTCCGCCACGTCCGTTCGAGACCGCCCTCCCGGTAGACGCCCTTCTTCATCAGGTACGAGGGCCCGATGCGGAAGTCGGGCTCGTCGATACGGGAGTTGAGCGCGTCGAGCAGGTCGGCCGGCTCGGCGTCGTGGCCCTCGCGTCCTAGCCAACGGCGCAGCAGCCCGCTCGTCGGTTCGGTGCGCGGGGACAGCTCGACAAAGGCGAAGCGGCGGCGCATGGCCGCGTCGACGAGGGCGATCGACCGGTCGGCGGTGTTCATGGTGCCGATCACGAAGAGGTTGGGCGGCAGCGCGAAGTCGTCGCCGGAGTACGTCAGCCGGACCGACTTGTTGCGGTACTCCAGCAGGAAGTACAGCTCTCCGAAGACCTTGGCCAGGTTGGCGCGGTTGATCTCGTCGATGATCAGGAAGTGCGGGATGTGCCGGTTGCCCTCGCGGGCGGCCAGGTCGGCGAGTTCCCGCAGCGGGCCTGCGGTGAGCCGGAAGGCGACCTCGCGGGTCTGCGGATCCTCCTGCGGCCGGAACCCCTCGAAGAAGTCCTCGTACGCGTACGACGGGTGGAACTGCACGAGCTTGACCTGCTCGGGCCCGCCGCCGAGGAACTCCGCGAGCTTCAGGGCGAGGTACGTCTTGCCGGTCCCGGGTGGGCCGTACAGCACCAACTGCCGTTCGTCCCAGAGCAGATCGCGTACCTCGCGCAGCCAGGCGGTGTCGTGCACGAGGAGCTCGCCGGCCAGTTCGTCCGTGAGCTCGGGCAGCTCCAGCTCGCGCCGGGCGGTGAGCGCGGGGATCTCCGCGCTCGGGTCCCGGTCGGCGGCCTCGGCCTCCTCGATCAGGTCCTCGTCGCTTATCCCCAGGCCGTCGATGAGGTCCTTCACCGCGGTCAGATCGACGACGTCGTGCTGCGCCGACAGCTTCTGCTGGAGCGCCTCGGGCAGGTCCTCGTACGCGTGCCCGTCGTCCGCCCACTCCACCGGCCTGCGCAGATCCGACCGGCCGTCCTCGGAGGCGAGCTGCTCGGCGTCCCCCGTGATCTTGCCGACGTACAGCCGGCCGCCCGAGATGGTGCACATGGTGTCGCCCGGCCGCATCCGGGAGAGGAACATGTGCAGCTCCTCGACCAGCTGCACCTTCTGGTTGTACGTCGCGGTGGAGGCGTAGTCCTCCTCGACGGCGGTGCGCAGCCGGTCCTTGCTGATGCCCTGCTCGACGCCTTGGCGCAGGTGGCGTGCGCGCAGGGTCACCAGCCGCCCGGGCAGCCACAGACGGGGGACGAGGTCGAGGCCGGAGACGTTGGAACCGCGTACCAGCCAGGCCCGGTTGGGGCCCCACCACACCTGGTCGAGGTAGTCGGAGAGCGGATGGCCGTCGGCGCTCTTCCACTCCAGCCAGCCGTTGGCGCTGCGGCCGACGAGGATCTCGGCGGCGGCCGACGGCGAGTTGCACTCGACGTCCTCGACGAGCTCCAGCCAGCCGGGCCAGGTCTCCGACTCGGTGAGGATCCCGTCCTCGATCAGGCGCTGCCTCAGCCGGTGCGACGACGGCATGCGGAGGGGGAAGGAGGGCACCACCTCCGGACGCCCCGGCGACCCGGCCAGGACGACGAACTTCTGGCTGCCGTTCGTCCCTTTCTCGGTCAGCAGCCGTCCCCGGGCCTCGGGGCCGCCGCCCGGCAGCTTCAGCCGGAATTCCGGGTACGGTGTGCCGTCGTCGGCCATGGTCACCCTGTCCCCCATTCGTGCACGGTGCGTTCCTCCAGAACGATAGGGGGCGCCGCTGACAGCGGGCGCCCCGAGCGGGTGTGCGTACCGGGACGCGGCACGCGCTGCGCTATACGAGGTCTCCGGCGTCTCCCGCCGCCGTGGCGGAAGCCAAGTCCGGTCCGTCGCGCAGGGCGGCGAGGAGGGCGGTGACCTCCAGCAGCCGGGTGTGGATCTCCGCCGGTGCCGGGGGCAGCTCGTACGTGCGGTAGTGGCATGCCGCGCTGAGCGCCGACCAGGTGGTGCGGCACCGTGTCGTGGCCCGCGTACCACTCCAGGCACAGCATCCGGTGCTTGCCGATCCGCGTCATCGACGGAGTGATCCGCTGCCAGTAGGCGTCTAGTGCCTGGTCGAGCGCCATGCGGAGCAGGACGGCGGCGGCACGGGCGCGCAAGCCGGGCGCCAGGGGCGCCACGGCACCCGGTGCGGGCTGCAGGAGGCGTCCGGCGGCGGTCACGAGGGTTTCCGGGGACACGCTCATCGGGCGCCCCCGGCGCTCTGGGTGCCCCCGGCACTCCGGGTTCCCGCGCTGCTCCGGATCGCGGTCGCGAGGGCGGCGGCCTCATCCAGTTCCTCGCCGTGCCCGGGCACGAGTGCGTCCACATCTGCAACATCCGGCACGAGTGACGGCACCTCCCAGCGGCTCCGCCGACTCGCCAACACTCACGGACAACGGCGAAGCGGCACGATACACACACCGCCTCCCGTTCTTGAGGGCCTCCCTGCGACCCCGGATTCCGGGCTTCGCCTCGGAACAGGCCGTACAACCACCGTGGCGCCCCCACCAGGAACTTGGGGACGCCACGGACTACATGGATGGGCTCTCCTACGCCTGCACGTGCGGCCCGAACGGTACGGAGGCGCGCGCCTCCGTGATGCACGCGGCTGCTGCACCCAGGGCAGCGACCGCCATGGCCACGCCGAAGACGATGTCCGGGCCAGGGTCCTGGCCGAAGACATTGATCAGGGCCAGCACGGCGATGGCGACCTGACCCAGCGCGACGACTCCCAGCCATCCTGCGCGCACGGCCCGCGGGGTACGTGCGCGGACCTTCTCCAGTCCGAGAAGCGCGGCTGCGCCCACCAGGGCGACCACGATGCCGAGCAGGGTCGCGGCGTACAACGCCGTGTCCAGCACCGAGGTTTCCGTGTGGTCGAGTTCGGCCGTGTCCGGCGGCAGGACTGTGAACAGCACGGTGAACAGCCCGATGTAGGCCACCTGCAAGAGCAGGAGGATCGGCGCCAGGCGCCGGCTGAGTACTGAGGTCACTTGTCGCTCCTGACGAGGTTGCCGCTCTTGATGATCCACAGGCTGCCATTCTTCTGGGCGTTCAGGCATGCCTTCTTGCTGCGGGTGCCGGCACTGCTCTTGCCGTCGTTCTTGCGCCCGATGCCACGGCCGATGGAGTTGTTGCGAAGGTCCATCGTCTGGTCATTGCCCTCGGACTTGGACTCGTGCCGAGTCGCGATCTCGTACGCGTCCTTGGTGGAGAGGCGAATCTCCATCAGCGCGTTCCAGTAGCAATGGCGGAACGCGTCACCCGTGCCTTGGAAGAGAGTCCTGTCCGGGTAGAGGTCCTGTGCCTTCTTGAAGGCTACGTTCGCCCTGTCGTGGGCGATCGAGCAGTCGTAGGGGTTCCAGAAGCAGTAGCGCCGCTCTGCGGGGGTGACAGCACCGTAGCCATGGCCCGGGTCCAGGAGAACCGGGTAGACGACGGTTTGTCCCGCGGCCGGGGCGAGCGAGACGACAATGTCGTCGCCGGACAGCGTCATCGTGACGGGGACGGTGCTGCCTTTGGCATCCAGGGCCAGCGGAGCGGTGATGAAGCTCGTCAGGCCACCTTCGGGACTGGAGATCATCATGGTGTTGTTCTCGCCCACGGTGACGACTTCTCCGGGGCCGAGTGCGGGCTGGTACGTGAAGGATGTCGGGGCATCGGAGCTGCGCAGTAGATGGAAGACCTCGACCGCGCTCGTGTTCTTGCGTATGGCGATGGTGTCGGCGTCGGTTTGGGTGTTGGGGTAGACGACCAGGTTCGTGCTGCTCAGCTCTGCCGAGGAAGCCACAGCGGCAGGCAGGTTGACGGCCGTCTGGGTGTTTCCATCGGAGCTGGTGCCGATGATCTCCTGATCGGCGCGTTCAGGCAGCTGCGCGATCGGCACGGCCTTGGCGGAGTCCTCGGTCTCCGCTTCCTCGGGGTCGATCTGCTCGACGAAGTCGGCTGGTGTGTCGTCGATGTCCGGGTAGCTCTCGTCCGCAGGGGGATCCTCGACCAGACTGTCGTCGTCGACTGGAGGGTGCAGCGTCTCGAAGAAGTGCGTTTCAGCGATGTCGTTGATGAACGCGGCGGGGAGGCTTCCCTTGATGGTGCCCACGAGGAAGGTGTACGTGCCCCACTCGGACCACACGCCGTTGGGGTTCTTCACTCGTGCGGTCAGGGTGTTCGTACCACGTGTCGCGGGTGCCAGAGAGAGCGTGGTCGTGCCGCCGGTGAGGGTGGCGACGCCTGTCGTGCCCTCGTTCAACCGGTATTCGGCGGAGACCGCCTTGCCGGTCGGGTCGGAGATCTTGAAGGTACCGCTCTGGCCCGCGTCGCCGTGCCACAGACCGTCGGCCGGATACGTGCTGGAGGACAGTGCGGGCGCGGCGGGCACAGAGGTGTCCACGGTGAGGGTGCGCCAGGCCGACCACGTACCGTTCCAGTCAGTGCCGTCATAGGTGGCGACGCGCCACTTGTAGGACCCGACGGCCAGCGTCGGCGCCGTCCACGAGCCTGCGGCTGCCGAGGCGGTGTATGGAGACTGCCCAGAGGTGATCTTGGTGGTGCCGTCGGCGTTCCACACCTCGATGGTGAAGCGGACGGTGTCACCGTCCGGGTCGGTGGCCTTCGCCGACAGGGTCGGCGTGGTGTCGGCAGTGACCGTGCCGTTGGCCGGGCTGACCGGCGATGCCACGCCGGGCTTGGTGTTGTACGTCACCGAAAGCGCGGGCTCGGTAGGCCCCTGGGAGCCGTCGACGTAGTTGGCGGATCGGAACCGGCGCCAGGTCGAGGAGTCGGTCTCGTCCACCCCTCTGATCTGCAGCCCGTGGTTGGGCTCGCCGTCGGCCCAGGCCTGGGCGATGCCGGCCACGTTCCAGCGCATGAAGTTCGCCGGGCAGGCCGCGTCATGGCCGTACGACGATGTCGAGACAGCGGCCCCGGCGTCGGTTGTTGTCGGCTGAGCACCCCAGGTCACGCCGCTCGGGTCCCAGCTTTCGGTGATCCGCCGCGCTGCCACGCCGGCACCGGTGGTGGAGCAACTGGAGGACCAGTACGAGTGCAGCCGCAGCTCTGCGCTGAGGATGTGCTTGCCGGCGTACTTGGACACGTCGAACTTCACATAGGAGCGGGCCTTCGTGGTGCCGGCGTCGTACGTGCCTGCCTTCAGTTCGGTCGAACCACGCTGCGAATCCGGGTAGTTCGTGGCGACCCAGGTGTCGGTCGACGCCGCGAGCGTGGTCGTCGGGTCGATGGTGACCGGGTAGCTGACAGTCGGATCCGAGAGGAACTCGTGACTCGGGCGCAGCACCAGGACGGTGCCCTCCGCGGTCTCCTCCACCGTGGTGGCGATCTCCGCCGAGCGGTCCGGATCACCGGACTTGGAGTCCGTGCCGCTGCCCCACATCCGGGGCGCCGGTGCGCTGGCCACGAGGTCACCGTCCCCGTCTTCCAGACGGAGATGGCGCTGACTGGTCTTCTCCAGGTCCATCCCGTCCAGAGTGACGGGCAGCCGCAGTTCGACCGGCTCGGTGGGCCGCTTCTTGAGGATCAGCGACTCGGTGAACCCGTGCGGCAGAGCGGTGACGTGCAGGTCACCGTCCGGGACGACCGACGGATAAACGGCAGTGGCCCCGTTCACCCGGGGTTCCGGAAGAGCCTTTCCCCAGTCCAGACCGAACGTCAGCGCACCACGGCTGACCGAGGCGAAGTCCCCCGAACCACCGTCGGACAGAGCCACGTCGGCGACAGCGGTCTTCGGCTCCAGACCGCTTCCCGTGTCGACGAGCGTGGTGTCGATGGGCTTCCACTGCCCGCCCTCTCGCACCCGGATGTCACCCGACGTGGCCTCAGTGGTCAGGCTGCCGTCCGGGTTGACCCACGTCGTGGAGTCGGCCGCACGCTCGGACACGGCCTCCACGCGCTCACCTCCCAGCACAGCGGCCAGCCGTGCGGACTGGACGTCCGGAGCCTCGGTGACCTTCTGACTCGCAACCCTGCTTTGAGAAAAGCTCTTGTCCGCCTTGGTCGTGGAATCGGCTGCGTAGGTCGCGCCTGCCGTATGGACGGCGAAACTCAAAGACAGGGCCAACGATGTGGCCGCCATTGTGAACCTTGCGTTCACAAAACCCCCTATATATGCATGCTTTACGCATGTTGATGCACCATCCGCAAAGCTGATGAGCCACTTGGATTCTATGTAAGGGCTACGTAAAAAGCTCACGATATAAAGGCGTTCAAGAACGGCAAAAAGGCCAATCGCTCTCGTGACTTCACGCACATCGAAGGACCGACTGAACCCAATAACGCACCCATGAATACCGGGACTTCAGTGCATGCATTCCTGGGCCTAGCGCAACAGACCTGGATCGATTCGCCTCCTCCGCCGCTGCGGCGGGGCGTTGGCACCAGACAGCTGCCAGGCCGTGAGACACGGTCTGCCGCCAGAGCGCCGCGTCGTGGACACGGGTGAACCCGACCGAGTTCAGCGGTTATCGCTGACGTTGGGGGGTTGCATGAGGCTGCGTGGCGAGCTGTTCAGGGGTTCCTCCACTGGCTCCCGGGGCCGCTGCATCCTCATGGCAACGTCGGCGCTCACAGGCTTTGACGGCCCTTCATCAGGTTGTCGCCCACTGGTCGGTCGCCGCCGAGGCCGACCTCGATCTGGGCTGCCTGGTCCTCACCCGCGACGGCACGGGAACCGCTGTGCAGCCCCTCGGGGAGACGTTCGGCGCTCTGGACGCCTGGCCCTACGTCAGCCTCGATCAGGACGACCGGACGGGCGAGACCTCGGACGGGGAGACGCTGCGGATCAGCCTTGAGCATCGGCGCCAGTTCACCAAGCTCCTCGTCTACGTGTACATCTACGAGGGCGCAGTCGACCTCCGGGCACTGGGCGGCGTCGTCACCATCAGCGCGCCGAGCGGCACTTGGCGGATCCACCTCGACGACTCCCCGGCCGGGGCCACGTCGTGCGCCATCGCGCTGCTGACCCCAGGACGTGACACCCTCGACCTCCGCCGCGAGGTGCGCTGGTTCACGACCGACTCGTGGTCGTCGAACCAGGAACTCATCGACCGGGCATACGGATTCGGCTTCGAGTGGGTGACCGGGTTCAAGCCCTCTCTGTAGCGGGCCGAGCGGGCCGCTTCCCGGAAGGCGATCTCTTCGGGCTTCCGCTGTGCCCCGACTTCCACTTCGGGCTGTCCGGCAGGCAGGGGCCGTGCCGCCGTGTGCCATGCTGTGGCGGTTTTCGGAAGGGGAGGGTGAGATGACCGAGAAGGCGCTGACGCACAAGCAGGCGCTCGCCGCGGTGATCCAGGCGCTGGCCGGCACCTGGGACACCGAGCGCGCTGTCCTGGCCTTGCGCGTCGCCGGGTACGAGCCGACGAGCAGCGAGGCAGCCGGCAAGGAGGCCCGCCGCATCCTGCGGGAGCTGGCCGATGAGGGACTCATCGTGAGACCGGATCCCGGCCAGGCGGTGTATCGGCCGGCGTAGTCCTCGCCGGGGGTTCCGGGCTGCTCTGCCAAGGGATGACGGGCTCCTGAAAGCCGTACGTGGTGATGTGGGCGATGGCTGACGGGTGGCTGGTCAGCCACTCGCCGCACACCCGCCAGCGCGGGGAGCTGCCGTCTCTGAACTCGGGGCGTACCTCCGCGACGAGCTTGTGCTCGCACTCGTCCCGCGACGCCATCGAGCAGATCACATCGCCCTGTTGCTCAACGGCGGGCACATACGGGTGGATCGACCGGATCGGAGAGCGCATCTCCCGCGCTGCTGCATGCGACATGGCGCGGAAAGTATCAACCGCCGCTCACCGCACAAGGCCGTGCCCCGGCTCCTCCGAGCAGGGGCCGGGCACGGGGTGCCGAGGATTAGGAGGATGCCGTGGGGCTGGGATCTGCGGTGGCCTCGGCCGTGCGCTGCTCGACCCAGGCCTTCCCGATCTCCTTCGGAACGTTCGGCAGCAGACCGTCCTCCTTGGTATACGCCAGCGCTTGCGAGTAACCACCGCCGCCGCAGCCGTCGGACTGATGGACGAGCTTGGCGTCGACGGAGTCGTCGATGAAGGGCTTGGCCGCACCCGCGCGGGTGACGCGGAGACGGACCGGGGCGGTGTCGGGGTCGACGTCGTCCGGCAGCCCGACGGCCAGGTTTGAGATGCCCTGCTGCTGCATCTCGCCCTTGGCGCACTCGCCGCGCGTGCACAACTCGTAGGTGGCGCCCGCGAGATCGCCGAAGCCGTCCTGCACGACGTATACGCCGACCTGGGACACCACCTCGACCCCGGCGCAGGTTGACGAGTCGGCGCAGCCGGACAGACCCACGAGGAGGGCGGCGACACCGCCGAGCACGCGTGCGTGCCGTGCCATGGTCACCACTTCTTTACCCCTCCCGGAAGCGGCTTCTCCGCCAGGGAGATGTCGGTAAACAGTACGCGGCATTTTCCGGTTTAGACGGGGCCACCGGAGTCCCCGCCGATGACGCATGACCCGGAGTTCTTCTCTGCCATGGTGATGTTCTGGGCGACGTCTCCGTTGCCGTACTTCCACCGCTTCTTGGTCTCGGTGACCTTCCAGCCGGACTGGCGTCCGGGGTAAGGACCAGGGTCTGGCTTCCGTCGGCGGCGGTTTCGACGTCTGCGTCGACCCGGGCGCATCAGCGCAGCGCCCGTTGTGCCGCACGGATAAGACGGTGGGCGGCAGCGTCGTACAGGGCGGACTCCCGGAGTGTGTTCCAGGTGCGCAGGTACGTGTCCACGCTGGCTCCGTCGTCGATCCACAACTCCGCGTGCCAGTTCTCGACGATCACTTGGCGGTCGTCGTAGATCCAGAAGGCGGTGGCCGGGGGGATCTTCAGTGAAGCGGACAGGGGGACGATTCCCAGCTCCACCGTGTCCAGGCCGATGACTCCTGCAAGGCGGTCGAGTTGCGCGGCGAGCGCGGACGGCGGACAGATCAGGGCGTGAAGCGCGGCTTCCCACAGGATGAGGTGGAAGCGCTTGGACGAGTCGTACAGGGCTTCTTGCCGCTTCATGCGGGACCGGACCGCCTCCTCGGTGTCGCGCGGCGACCGCTGGAGCTCCGCGTATCTCGTGAAGATCGACCGCGCGTAGTCCGGTGTCTGGAGAATCCCGAAGATCATGGAGGACTCCCAGCCACGGAACATCGAGGCGTCGGCATGCGCGCCCAGGTGAGTGTCCTGGACCGCCTTGTGCCCCGAGGCCAGCTGCCGCCTCCATGACCGGATGTGGGACTCGAAGCCCCTCAGGCGCGCGAGCAGTTCGTCGTACGCGTCGGGCTGTCCGGTTGCCTCCGCCCACTTGCGCAGGTCATCGGGCGTGGGCGTCTGCCTGCCGTTCTCCAGTCTGCTGACCTTGGACTTGTTCCACCCGTACTGCTCAGCGAGTTCCGTACCGGTGAGTCGGCCGCCAGGGGCGGAGAGCCGGAGTTCGCGCAGCCGTACCCCGAGTGCTTCTCGCGCCTGCTGGTAATCCGTGCTCACCGGAGCGCACCTGCCTCAGTCCTCCTGCGCGGTCAACCGGGCCGCGAACTCCTCATAAGGGATGGCATGATGCAGCGCCGCGTCGCGTGTCATGGCGTACCACAGTACTGCGGCAGGCTCGGTGATCAGCTCGACGCTGACGAGGTTGTCGGCGTCATCGAAGTTGAGCAGCGCGACCAGCCGCGAGTCGAAGATCCAGAAATCTTCGGCGGGCAGGCCAAGGCGGTCGGCATCCCCTCGCGACAGATTGAGGATCTTCTCGCCGACGGCGCTGTTGCGACGCGCGTTGTCGAGTAGGTACAGCTGGCCTGCCGTAGGAGGGTTGTCGACGATGCGGACACGCTCGAAACGCTTGCCGAGCGCGCTCTGCTCGCGGCGCTCGGCGCACCACTCCGCGTCGACGCCTTGCCAGTTGACGGGCTCGCCACGCGTGAACTGGGCGTAAGTGTCGGTGAGCTCGTCCGACGCGTATCGGCGGCGCGTCTCCAGACGCCACGCCGTGTGCTCGAACTGTGTGAAGAGCCGGTCGAACTCGTCCAGCCCGATGATGTTCGGCACTCGGACGGCCTCCTTTGGGCCGAAGTCGACCAGCAGCTCGCGCGGCACCACGATGGGCACTTCACCCTCGTTCAGGTGCCGGAGCCGGGCGATGTCGTCGGGGTCGGTGAGGGCGGGGCCGTGCACGATGACCTCACCCGTGTCGAGGTCTTCATGAATGGACGGGCATCCGTTGACGCCGCTGCCCGTGCCGTTGAAACGCAGTCGTCGGGTCATGAGCACGTCCTTTACCTCGGGGACCGATCTCCCAAGCTTCCACGAAACCGACCCCCTGAGGCCGGGCTTTGGATGGCCTCGATCAGCAACTTTAGGCAACCTCGCCGAGGAGTGGCGCAACTTCGCGCAACTCTCATGGCGCCCCACAACGCCTGCTCCGTACCGTCGCGCTCATGGCTGGAGCTCACCAGGCGAAAGGAGCAGGTCTTGACCGTTCCGCTCCCGAAAACCGACGTGGACTGGACCGCGCTGCGGAACTTCGCGGCCTTGCGCGGACAGCTCAGGGTCTCACTGACCCCCGTCTGCAATCTGAAGTGCTGGTTCTGCCACAACGAGGGCGACGTGCCGCCGCCGTTCACTCATCTGCACCGCGACGCCAAGCCCCGTGCCCGCGAACTGACCGCCGACGACTACGTGAACGTCCTGCGCAAGCTGATCGGCGCCGGTCTGAAGCGGGTCTACTTCACCGGCGGTGAGCCGCTGGCGTCGAAGCTGGCGCGGCCGGTCCTCACCCAGCTCCCCGTCCACGGCCCGGACGTGTCCTACACACTGATCACGAATGGCCTGCTGATGCGCACCCATCAGGACTGGCTCGCCACGACCGGCCTGGACAAGGCGAAGGTCTCCCTGCACTACTTCTCCGACGACTCCTTTCGGTCCATTGCCCAGACCCGCGCCGGCATCGCGACCGTCCTGGGCGGCATTGAGGCCGCCCGCGAGATGTTCGAGCGAGTGGAACTGAACACGCTCATCCAGCGCGAGAACGAGCACGAACTGCACGACATCCTCGCCTTCGCCCTGGAGCGCAGGCTGCCGGTGCAGTTCATCGAGCTGGTGGACACCGACTTCAACGCCGACCGGAAGTCTTCGGCCGTCGGGGCCCGGGGCATCATCGACCACCTGCGCACCCTGACCAGCGAGGAGGAGACGGAAGTCTCCGGCACTGGCCAGGGGCGGCGGATCTTCCGCATCGACGGCATCGAGATCGACGTCATCCAACGCGAACTCGGGCGTCACCATGTCGGCCAGTGCGGCACCTGCCCGGTGAAGGCCAAGTGCGTGGAGGGCTTCTGGGCCCTGCGCTTGGACCATGCCGGCGGAGTCCAGCCCTGCCTGTTGCGGGACGACCTCCGCATGGACATCCGGCCCCTGCTGGCCGATCCGGAGCAGATTCCCGCGGCCGTTGCCCAACACGTGTCCGCCTTCACCGAGGGCACCCTGTGAGCCCTCTGCGCGCCCCGTACATGCCCGGGGCAGATGAAGGACGACAGGGGCCCTTCGTCGTCCTGGAAGGCGTCTCAGGGGTCGGAAAGTCGACGCTCGCCCGCCTGCTGGCCAAGCGACTGGGCGCCACGGACATCCACACCCTCACCGATCCGCACACCGGCTGGTCCGACATGGTCAACAGGGAGCTTCGCCCGCTTCCGCAGTTCGCCTTCTACCTCTCCGGTCTCCTGCACGTCTCCGACGCCGCACGGCAGCACCTTTGCAGGGGGCCGGTGGTCGCGGACCGGTACGCCTCCTCGGTCATGGCCTGCCACGCCGCCGTCAACCAAGTGGGCCTGGATCAGGTGCGAGAGCTGATCGCCCCGTTCCTGCCCTACCTCATGGCGCCCGACGTCACCTTCTACCTCACCAGTTCCGACAACTCGTTGAAGGATCGGATGAGCACCAAGACGGACGTGAAGCAGGACGACACCGACCTGTACGACGTCCCCGGCCGCCTTGCCCGGCTCCGGGAGAACTTCCAGTCCGTCGCCGAGAACGATCCGAGCATGGTCGTTCTCCCCACCGACGGCCGCAGCCCGGACGACCTGGCCGACATCATCGTCAAGCACCTGGAGGGCAGGCGTGCTCAACCCGATCGACACCGACGCCGTCATCCGTGACGGCCGCGTCGCCGGCGCGTTCCCGGGCGAGATCCACGAGGGCGTCGCCTGGTGGGTCGCCGCCTGCTTCGTCGTGATCAGCCGGGCTCGGCAGATGGCCGTGGCCCACGACAGCCACCCCACCACGGCCGAGTTCCACCAGCGGTTCTGCCGCGGGGCCATCAACGCCGAGCACTTCGGCTGCCAGGTCTCCAGCCTCGGCACGGCCGACGAAGCCCAACTCCTGCACGCCATGGCACAACTCGGGGGCGTCCCCGGAGCCCTGCTGACCACGACCGGCGGAGGCGGGCGGCAGACCGTCACGATCCACCTCTACGACGCGGACGGCCAGACGGTCACCGAGAACACCGGCCTGGCCAGACTGCGGCAGATGATCGCCTCTGACCGGGTCCCCCTCCCAGTGAACGACCAGGCCAAGGGCCGCATCACCGAACGCCGCGATCTGGTGAAGGCACTGTGATCGACGCGGCCGAGGTCATCCGAAGCGGCACCAGCATCCTGTTCGTCACCCTGGACTCCCTGCGCTATGACGTCGCCCGTGCGGCCCTGCACGCCGGGCAGACCCCGCGTCTGGCGAAGATCCTGCCGGGCGAGGCGTGGGAGGAACGCCGCACCCCTGGCACCTTCACCCTCCCCGCGCACATCGCGTTCTTCTCCGGCTTCCTGCCCAAACTCCCGCAGCCCGTACAGCCGCCGCGGCTGTGGGAGTGCCGCCCGCCCGCGGTCAAGACGGTCGATGCGGGCACGTTCGTCTTCGACGCGTCGAACCTCCTCACCGGGGTCGCCCAGCACGGCTACCGCACCGTGTGCATCGGCGGCGTGACCTACTTCTCGCGGGAGACACCGCTCGGGTCGGTGCTGCCCGACATGTTCGACGAGGACCACTGGCGCCCCGAGTTCTGCTCCCCGGAACCCGACTCCACCCGCCACCAGGTCGATCACGCACTGACCGTGGCCGAGCAGTACGCCGGCCGTCCGCTGTTCCTGTTCGTCAACATCTCCGCCACCCACGTCCCCCACGGCCACTACATCGGCGACAGTGGCGACTCCTGGCACTCCCAGGCCGCCGCACTCGCCTACGCGGACGAACACCTCGGCCGCCTGGTCGACGGGCTCACCGGCAAGAAGAGATGGCTGATCATCATGTGCGCCGACCACGGAGACGCCTTCGGCGAGGACGGCTACCGTGGCCGTGGCATCGCCCATCCGACCGTGCTGAACGTGCCGTTCGCGGCCTGGCTGTCAGAGTAGGCGGCTACGCTCCCGGCCATGAGCGACACATCCCGGCGAGGGGCAGAGCGCGACGCCTCCGTCATCGTGGCCCGAGACGCGGACAGCATGGTCGCTGTTCTGACCGCCGAGTTCCCCCGGCACGGCGGGGAGTACGTGTTCCTGCCCGGGGGGCGCCGGGAAGATGACGAGACACCGGAAGAGTGCGCGCGGCGCGAACTGCGCGAGGAGGCCGGCGTCACCGCCCAAGCCTGGCGCTCCCTCGGCTCGTACGCGATCACCCTGAACTCCCCTGCCCGAATCCACCTCTTCCTGGCCGAGGGACTCGCCTGTGGCCCGCAGCTGCTCACGCCGAGCGAAGCGGACTTCAAGCTCATGTGGTGGCCGATGGCCGACGCCATTAAGGCAGCCATCCAGGGACGATTCCTGCTCCAGGGCGGCCCCCTCGCACTGTTGCTTGCCCAACAGGTGACCGCGACCTGACAGCAGCGAATCCTCTTTGCCGTCCACTGCAGCCCTATCGCCCGCGTGGGCCGTGGCCGGTGCGGCAGCGCGGGCAGCGGCACGGGGGCCACCCGAGGGACACCGGCGGGAGCGTGGCCGCGCCGGGTGCGTACGCAGTCGGCTCCGCCACGCCGACCCGGCGTCCGTCGCCGTCGAGGCGGTAGACGCTGAGGGTCAGGCGTGACGCGCCCGGCTCGGGAGGCGTTCCGGCGTTCACCGCTCTTCCCCAGGCGTGGGCATGCGGGAAGGGCACGGGCAGCGCCGCACCGGCAGGAACCCGACCGTCCCCGGCAGGGGCGCGTCGTGAGTCCGACGGCACGCCTCGCGCACCGGGTCGTGCCTCGGGGCGCGGTCGAGGGGCGGCGCCCCGACCGTGTACCCGCCGCTCACCTCTCACCCTCCCCCTCGCCACGGCCGGCTTCCGGCGCCAGCGACAACACATCCGGCACACGCGGGAAGTGCGGAGCGCAGTCCCGGCACGCGTACACCGTGAAACCGGGACCGGAACCCTGGTGCACCACCGAGACGACGACCGGCGTATCGGTGATTGCACAGCATCGGACACACATACGCACCGGCACGCGAGCCCCGCCCGCCACGGCCCCGGGGCACTCGCCCCGTTCACCGGGCCCAGTCATCCGGCCACCGCCTCGGCGCCCACCACATGCAGGTCGAGGTCGACACCGAAGTCCGCCGCGAGAACCATCGCGACACGACCCCGCCGCTGTCGCGCCCGCTCACACTCCAGCGCCCGCTCCCGCTCGGCGAGGACCACATACGGCCGGACCACCGCCGTCGCCTCACCGGGCAACGGCTCCTCCAGCCCGTACGGCGACCGCCGCACCGGAGGCCAGGGCGCAGCCGCGCCGGGCGCCTCCGGCGTACGGGGGAGGGTCTGCCTGGCGGGGCGCGTGCCCGCCCTGCGCCTGCCGGTACCGGGGGCGAGCACGCCCAGGGCCCAGCGCACGAACGCGTGGATAATGCTCACTGTCATCAGCTCCTCAGAGGCTGGTGGCCATGCCCCCGGACCGGTCGGACGGTCGCGGGGGTCTTTCCGTCTGGACGGTAGCCCTGAGGGTTGAGGCTTGTCTACCTATGTCTAGGAGAAGCACCTAGACGTAGGTGGACAAGCATGCCTGTATCTCATTGCTTACCGTCAAACCTATGGGAGAGATCGAGTCCGAGTGGCCCGACTTCACGGTCTCCCCGGCGGCGGTCAGCGGCCGTCTCGCCTTCGAACGGGCCGGTGTCCGCCCGTCCGAGATCGACTTCGCGGAGATCTACGACGCGTTCACCTACATGACGCTGGTGACGCTGGAGGACCTGGGTTTCTGCGCGAAGGGCGAGGGCGGCGCCTTCGTGGAGAAGAACCGGCTGACCCTCACCGGGGACCTCCCCGTCAACACCGACGGCGGCGGCCTGTCCGCCCAGCACCCCGGTATGCGCGGCCTCTTCCTCCTCGTCGAGGCCGTCCGCCAGCTGCGCGGCGAGGCAGGCGAGCGGCAGCTCCGCTCCCCCGGCGGCGACCTCCCCCGCCTCTCCGTCGTCTCCGGCACGGGAGGCTGGTTCTGCTCCTCGGGGACGGTGGTCCTGGGGCGGGCGTGAGGGCCCGGCCCGGCAGAAGG
>NZ_LIQX01000272.1 GCF_001418475.1 Streptomyces ossamyceticus
AGGTCACTGTCGTCGCCGAAGCTGACGACCACGACGAACCAGCCGCCGGCCGCGCCGCTCAACGAATGCCGCACAGCGTTGGTCGCAAGCTCACTGACGACCAAGACCGCGTCGTCGACCGGTCCTCGCTCCTCCAGCAGAGCAGCGACGAAGCGTCGAGCATGGCCCACCTCCTCGGCCAGGCCGGGAAAGGCGCGGCACCACTTGGTTCGCATGGGAGATCCCTCACTCTACGTCTAGGGGGCTAGACAGCGCAACGGCAGGGTATTCCCATGACTGGATGCCGAGCTAGGCATTCAGAGGAATTATTCCTCTATCGAGTGAGGGTGTCTCCCAAGCTGCGGAAGTCCGCCATCGACCGCAACAGCAGCTCCCTGACCTCGCCGCCGAAGATGGCCGCTTCCTCGAAGCGAGCGAACGTCTCCTCGTAGGCGGCCAGTTCGACGGAGTCGGCCGACACACGCTCACGGTCGAAGGTCTCGACGACAACGGCCCGCTTGTCGCACAGGGTGAACCCGTGGCGAGGCAGCACCGGCACCCGCCGACGCCAAGGGATGACCCCGAGCCGCACCGTGTCCAGGCTCTCGACAGCCAGCAGCCGGTCGAGCTGGGCGAGCATGAGCGCCGGAGTCCCCGGCCAGGTACGCAACACGGCTTCGGTCAGCACGAACACCGACTCCCGACCCGGCTCGTACAACACGCTCTGCCGCTCGATACGGGCAGCCACCGCCCGACCGATGGCATCAGGCGTCGAGTTCGGAACACTCGCAAAGACGTGACGGGCGTACTCCGCGGTCTGAAGCAGGGCCGGCAGCACAACGCACTGAAACGACCTCACCAACTGCGCGGACCGCACCTCTTCATCAACGGTGCTACCAGTGGACGGAGTTGCGTGGACTGCCTGTTGGTCGACACCCGGAGCCACCATCACGGCGTGCAGCAGCTCACGGACCTCACGAGCAGTCGACTCATCGAGGCCGAGAGCACGTGAGAGCCGGTCGAGCACGTCAACGCTCGGAACCATGCGCCCGGTCTCGACCTTGGACACGGTCGGCTGCCCCACCCCAGCGGCCTGCGCCAGCACCGCACCCGTCAACCCAGCTTCTGTCCGAAGGACCCGAAGACGCGCACCAAGCGCCCGCATCCGCTCCCGCCGCTCACTCCCCATGCTCAGGGTTCTACACCACAGGGCAGCACGAGCATGATTCAAACTTTCTCTACTGGTTCAAGGCGGCTCGCTCCGCTCACCGCGCGCGGCACGGGCGCCGGCCGGGCCTGCGCTCCTGTCTCCGCCCCGCTCCAGCCCGGCCGACGCCCGTGCCGCGGGCACATCAGCCGTCGACTTTGGCGCAGTCGGCCAGCACAAGTGTGGCGCCCACGTAGGCTTTGGGGTCCTGACCTCCGCATGCTTCGAGGGAGAGCCATGAGGGGCCTACTCGATGACGAGCCGCTGGAAGGAACAAGCGAGGCTCGCATTTCTTATCGCCCACGACGTATTGCTGTTCCTTTGTCGGCCCCACTCAGTCAGAACAAATTTATTAGCACCGTGCGCAATCAGTGCCAGGTATGGGGTGGGGCCGTAGCGCCACTAGTCCCGCTGAATACCAGCGGAACCGTAGATAGCACCTATGCCCACGTTCTACCCGGTTCAGCAATTGACGGCATCGAAGGCCTGCATCCATTTAATCTAATTCATCTGTCCGAGGCGACGGTTGAACCTTCTCGACAATCGCAAGCCCATGGGCCCCAGCTGGCTTTTGCCCTACTGGAATCTGGAAAGGTTGACGAGTATCGACCCGTTGAAGTAGTAGAGCTAGAGGCAGGAGATCCGTGGAGGATGATCTACGCAGCATGTCTTGGATTGTTGCCAGAAAGGCCAAATTCCGACCTTCTAGACTCTCACAACTTGATCCCCGAGACGAAATACGAAGACTTGATCCGAGTGGAGAGAGTGAAAACCGAGGGGTCATTGAATGATCTTTTGCGCCGCTTGAATTCACGAGATGCGATCTCCCCTCGAAAGCTATCCATGCTATGGCTTGCATATGGAAATTCCGGCAGTACGGGCATCAGGACTGCGAAAGTCACACTCCCCAATCCTGGGTTTGCACGGTTCGATGCAGGGCCTAACGTCGTTGTAATTTGTTCACCTGATAACATCCACGACACAGCACTGTTGTGGAATCTACGCGGCGCGAATGGAGATTCGACTCCACTGCCGATCGGAATCCCTTCCAGCGAGGTTACCCCCGACCTCCTTCGCCAATTGATGCATGAGCCCGGGCTATCACGAAACGGGTTCCCAGTTAACGGTCTGTATGTAACCAGCGCCAGCCTGTCCAAGGCCGAAATCTGCACTCTAATTGGTGAAGATATTTCGAGGGTTGGAATTGCCAGTTACGAGGAAATGTTGCACCTGGGGTATCCGGGCACTCTCTCGCGAAATGAGGTACTCGTATGGAACAAAGGGGAAACTCAGTTCGTGCCGCTGCCGCCTGATGCTCACCGCAGCCTTTTTATGCATGGAGTGATGTCTCGAACAGCAACCATGTATGCGGACGTTTGCGTGCTAGACAGCCCATTTCCAGAAGGGCCTGACGTAAGAGCATCCATGCTTAGTGCTGTATTCGCGGCTGGCGAGTACAGTACGAATGTCGCGCATTCCAAACGGGCGGAGGCCCGTAACCTATCATGGCCCAGCAGCTTGCTCATGGCCAGGACAGTAGCGTCTAGGCGAGGCTTTGAACTTCAGGAATCAGAACCTGGCCGTGCGGCCCGCGTTCTTCTCGCAGGACTCTCTAGCCTCAGCGAGATTGGCAATCTCGCGCATGCCCCTCTGCTTCAGACGCTAGAAGAAATGGCGGCACGTCAGGGTTTTGGATGGTACAAAAACCGACTACGCAATATCGGGCTAAAGGCGGACCCCATTGAGTCAGTCGGCCCCACCACAGATGAACTACCAGAAAAGACATTCAACGAGTTCAAAAAGTCGCTCGGGAACAGTGACAAAGCCACTAAAAGCTGGCTGCTGTGGGCCGAGAAGTCACATCTCATCTTGAAAGGTTTTCAGTTGGTGTGCGACGCCTGCGACGCGAAGCAATGGCTACCGGTCGCGGGTTTTGCGCCGCCCATTGTCTGTCGCGGCTGCGCGCGTGAAATGCCTGCTCCTTTCGGGGATCGGACCAACGTTGAATTCAGGTACCGTCTGTCTGAACGTCTGCGACGAGTGTACGAGCAAGACGCGATGGGGCACTTGCTGGTCGCCCGGTACCTCTATCTCATCCTTGAGGCCGGGAGGAAGGGAAGGTTGATCGGCCTTCACCCTGGCATGGAAGTACGCGAAAAGGGGCAAGTCGAACTCGAAGGAGAAGCAGACGTTCTACTGTTTACGAGGAGGGCAGAATTCATCCCGGTGGAGGTTAAGCGAACTTTTTCAGGATTCACGGAAAGAGAAATAGGGAAACTCGACCATCTCGCCTCTTTCCTAAAGTCGCCATGGTCGCTAGTTGCCTCCTGTCAATACGGAAAGGATGCAGGAGAGGAGTTCGAGGAACTTTCAAAGTATTCAGCAATTGAAGGATACTCTCGTGTCGTGTTGAGTTACGACAAGCTTCTCGGGCGACCCGTTTGGGCCATCAATAGCGACCCATTCGAATGGAATCCACTCAGCTTGGATGAAATCAAAAAGCGGGAGCAGCAATTTGTCAGGAATTTGATTGACCGGGTCGACAATGGAAGAGAGAATTGGATGGCGAAAGAATTGTTGAATCCGCCCAGCAGGGTGTAGCTACCTGCTGCTATGAAGTCATTGCAGCTTGTCTGAAACCTGCCATTTCCCCGCGCCCTCTACTGTAACTGCGTGACAACGCCCACGAACAGCGGCCGACGCACGCGGACGCCTGCGAACCATCAGCGCAAGCGAGAGCCACACCAACCCAAGGTCTCACCCCCGCTTCCGCCGGCGCCGCTTGCTCTGGTTTACGGCGTGGCAGCGTGGCTGAGGCCAGTGGGGGTGCAGCGAGACACACGCGCACGTAGTCGGTTGACGCACCCGCCATCGTGGCTGACTGTCGTCGGCAGAGGTTCAACCCTCCGACGACGTACCGCATTCCAGGAGGGAGGCCGCGCCCGCTCTTCAATATGGTGCGCTGCATGACCAACGACTACCCGGCCTGTCCCGAGTGCAGTCGGCCCATGAAGTCCGGTGGCTTGGTGCTCTCCGGCCGGGAGGACGACAACCAGCACTCCGCCCGCCCCGCGGACCTGGACGCGGTCGTCTTTCACCTGCCAGACGTCGCCGTAAAGCATGGCGTTGGGGAGGTCTACCCTGACGATGTCGTTGACGTCCAGATCTCTCGATAGGCCGAGCCCACGCATTCGAACAGTGATTGCAGAGATAGCCGACCACATCGGACCCCGCAACAGTCATCGGCCGGCCCGGATGGACCGCTTTGACGAGGCACCGAGCGCACGGGTCGGCAGTGTGTGCGCCTACCGATCAGGACATCTTCCGATTCTGCTGTATAGCAACGAGGTACAGCAACCCGCGACCGACACCGGCCCTCACGACCCGCCCCGTAGCCCATCCATTTTTGCATTGGCCAGCACGCCTACTGCAGTGAGTCCGGGTACCAGGGATCTGAGGGGTAGACAGTCACGCTCCCAGCGGATTGGCGCCACACGAGGTTCTCCGCCCACTCGGAGAAACGGGCATCGTAAGTTGACTTGGCTACGTCCAACCGCTCTAGGTCTCCACCGAAAAGGCCGTTAGACAACAAAGGGTGATCGCCACTGTAGAGCGTGATTCCACGCGCCAGCCAAGCAGCTGGAGCCGGGAGATAGTGATCATCATCTTCCACGGCACGAATGTGCGGTACATCGGACGTGCTTGATCCATGACTTAGCGAGTAATCGGTTTGCATGATCAAGCGCATATACTCGAATCGCTCCCATGCATCCCGGTATGCACTCTCACCGAAGGAAAGCAACTCAACGAATATGCTTTTAAGTGAATCATAAAGTCTACTTGATGCTCGCGAGACACCCATCGTTGTTCCAGGGCTCAGTAGCACACTTGCCGGAGCAACCTGGTCCCGATAGTGATCTTTGGCTTGAGGCTCAGTGAGTAGACGGTTAACCAGGCCCCACCTCTCTCCTGCGAGGGCACCAATACCTGCTGCGTAAATCAGAAACGTTGCTGGCGTACGAATTAGTTCAATAAGGGCAACTGATCCACTCAAGTTGGGCCGGTGGGCGAAGCGTTCAATGTCGGAAACCCACCACTTGTCAGTTTCTTCGCTTCCCCAATATGCCATCGTCGCGGTGAGCGCAAGGAGTTTTTCACATTGCGCTTCGATGAGTTCGAGGCGCTGTGCGTGCGTGCTGGGGACATCAGCGGTATCCCACGGGCCCGCCATCAAGACCGGGAGCTGACTGACTCTGCTAATTTCTTGGCGAATCGTATCGTGTAGAGAAATCGCCAACTGAGACCCACCCAGGGCTCTTTTCGCCGATGACACTGCAGTCGCAATCGAGGCTGGATGCTCACGCTCGATATCGAGCAGCGCTTCCGCGCTGTCAACCAGTCTGCCAAAGAAAGTATCGGCGTCTGACTTCACGTATTCCGCTTGGCGCAACTGACGAACATCATTGGCTACCGGAGAGAGCTCGAATGGATCAACCCAATAGGTAGTGAACCGGCGAGTCGGGCACCGGGTCAGGGAGTTCCTCAGGGCGACATCCCATTTTGCGGACCACCCTGAGATGATTAGACCATACTCATCAAATACTTGATCAAGTAGCTTGTCCAGGCCAGGAGCGTACGATGCAAGCTCATCCGAGGTGTTCAGCATACTCGTGGGATTTAGGTAATCCCCGTGGAGGTGGATAACTACGCATTGCAATGTGTGAAGTGGCGCCATTCCGGCAATATCGCTAGGATGCGCGACCACGGTTGGCTCAATGCCAACATCCCGCAATGCTGTCTCCATCAGTCGATCAAAATTGATCGTCATAATCACTCGAATCAGACCAAGGTCCGCGAGCCGCGCCAACGACTGATGCGCCATTGTGGGTGTCTTGATTCCCTGTGATTTTTCATCACCAGTGGGCTCGAAGTAGGCCCGAAGAAGAGCTTGACGCTCGTTAGAAGTCCGAGTCAGGGCTCCGAGAAGCCCGTCATAGGTCGGGGACACCCCAAAGCGCTGCTTATACCAGATCTCTGGATCGTCAGGGCTGACTCCCTCGGTCCGTGCGATACGACGAATCAAGTCTTCTTGCACGTCCCAAGCCGATGGCATCCCGGATGCAATGGACACACCAGCACCGAGCAACACTGCATAAGCGCGAGGGTTGGCATGCAGAGCAAAAGCTAGGGTCAACTGCGGTTCCACGTCCCACTTCCAATGAGCGACAGCATGCGACTTCCTCCTACCGTAGAGCACCAGGGCAACGTTGTCGTCCCTTTGACGATAAAAGTGGTTGTCAGCCCTTAGCGGGCTCGATCGAGCACCCACGAGACCTCTCGGGGATCGGCGGCGGCTTGTGGACTATCCGTGGACTGGGATGGCTCAATCCAGCGCGCGCAAGGCCACGACCTGCTGCGTCAAGTAGGCACCAGACGGCCTCCGGAGCCGTTGCAGTACAGCAGCGAAGTACAGCAACCAGCGTGACCGCAGTCGACCGCCAACAGCTATCAATGGCCGGCTGACCAGCCCGTTAGACCTCGATGACCTCCCAGCCGAGAGTTCGGGACGAAGAGGTCGTGCGAGATCTGTGCCAGCTTGCGGTCCACGAGCGTCAGGGTTTTGCGGCTCCTGCTCTGGTCGACGTCGCCAAGCGCGTGGTTGTCGCGAGGGAAGTGCAGCGCGACGGGTGGGCCCCGGTACGCCCGCCGGTACGTCGCCGATGGCCACTGCGCAGGCAAGGCGCGGCCGCTCGTAGAATCCGCGCACAGCCAGCGAAGGGGTGGGGATGGACGACGAACCGAAACAGGACGTGGATGCGCCTGCTAGATCAGAAGTGCAACAGAACCGGGCCGCACTCCGGGTCGCCCTTGGAGCAGCTGCGATCGTTGTGCTTGTGGGGGCTGGCTTGGGAATCGGACTGGCCGTAGCTGGCTCCGAAGAAGGTTCTTCCGACACGGCACTGTCGTATGCCCAAAAAGCGTGTGAACACGTCAATATGGGATCGCCGGGCGAGTCCGCAGATAGCGCCGATTCAGCTTCCGACCAGGCTGAATGGTGGAGTGACAGCGCGGACAACGCCGCTCGAGCGGCGCGTCTAGACGAAGCCTGGAACGAGCTTGTGCGTGCCACCGATGCCCAGTATCGCGCATGGAACCTTGCTGCCCAGGGCGCTGATCAGACTCTGATCGACGCGGCCATAGCTGAAACCAGAGCTCACCCCTTTGAGCCGGAGTGCCGAAAGGCACTCGTCCGTTGACGTGTCACGAGCTTGGGGACTCGTGTACGCCCTCGTGGCTGACTGCCTTCGGCTGAGGTTCAGACGGGGCGCATCGAGGGTGCCAGCCGTCAGCCGCGCGCGGCAAAGCTGGGCCGTCTCTGGGCCGTCCGAGGATGCTCAACAGTGGCCAATGACGACCAACGACGACCACCAGGCGCACGACCCCACCATCCCTGACCAGCAAAAACCCAACTCACCAAGATCCCCGAGAAGACCCAGGGCAAGAAGACAGATCGCTCCTCGCCCATCAAGGCTCCTCCGTCTGTGGTGGCGCGGGCAGCGTGTTGGCTGGTGAGGGATCGTGTGTTTGTGCGGCTGGGGGAAGTGGCTGCGTGTCAGGATGGTCGGTCCGGATGTGCCTGACTTGTCTCAGGGGTGGGTTGTGCAGGCTTTTCTTCGGTGGATGTTGGCGGTGGCGGGTTCGGCTCTGGCGTTCGCTGCGGTAGCGGTGCCGTGGGCGGTGCTGTCAAAGGGCGATGATCCATGGGATGTGATCGCTCCGGTGGCGGGTGTGGTGGCGGCGGGGGTACTGGCCGCGCTGGCCTGGTGGGCCTCGCAGGCCGGCGGGGCAGGAGTGCGGCGGGTGCGGCAGTCGGCACGCGGCAGAGGCCGCATCTCGCAGACCGGCGGCAATACGGGCGCAAGTGCCGCCGCTCCTGGTACTGCGGTGCGTGAGGACGTGCGGCAGAAGGCACGCTCCGACGGCACAGGGGACATCGATCAGGTCGGCGGGAACCGCGCCTGAGGCAACAGGGGGCCAAGAATGGTGGTCGGGGACTCGGGGCAGCGCCGTGCACGTCAGCGGGCAAGGACACAGGGGAATGTGACCCAGGTGGCGGGGGACATGCATGTCAATCCCGCGCCGACACAGGGCCCGTCGGTCGAGTGGCCGGTGTGGGTGGGGGATGTGCCCCGTCCTGCTGCGGCCTTCCAACCCCGCACACAGGTACGCAAGAAGGCCAGGGCAGCGCGCACCGGGGGCAGTGACGTGGTGCTGTCCGGTGCCGGCGGGGTGGGCAAGAGCCAGCTCGCGGCGTCGTTGGCGCGAGAACTGCGGGACCAGGAGCGCACCGATGAGACCGGACTGGACGTACTGGTCTGGGCGCGTGCCACCAGCACCGACCAGATCATCACCGCCTATGCGGAAGCGGCCGGGCGGTTACAGCTTCCCGGAGTCTCTCCGGACGATGAGGACGGGGCGGCGCAGCTGTTTCTGCGGTGGCTTGCTGCGACCGGGCGGAGATGGCTGGTGGTCCTGGACGATGTGACCGACCCTGCTGCCGTCCAGGAGTGGTGGCCCGACAGCGGGGCCGGCCGCGGCTGGGTCCTGGCCACCAGCCGACGCGAGGACGCACTGCTCAGCGGCCAGGGACGCAACCTGGTCAGGCTCGGCCTCTACACGGATGCAGAGTCCCGCGCCTACCTCCAACGCCGACTCACCGACGCCGGTCACGCCCACCTACACGACGCAACCCAAGCAGGAGAGATAGCCGCCGAACTCGGCCACCTTCCCCTCGCACTCGGCCACGCCGCCGCCTACCTCATCAACAAACGGCGCACCATGGGCGATTACCTCAATCTGTTGCGTGACACCAGCAGCCGCCTGGGCGATCTGTTCCCGCTAAGCGGCGACACCGAAGGCTACGGACGCCCCGTCACCGCCTCGCTGTTGCTGTCCCTCGACGCAGCCCAGGAATCTGATACCAGCGGTCTGGCCCGGCCCCTGCTGCACCTCGCCTCTCTCATGGACCCCCTCGGCCATCCCGCCACCACCTGGACCACACCCGCCGTCCTTAGTTTCCTGCGTACCGCCCGCCCGCCACAACGCCGGTGGCTACGCCGCCACCACCCGGCCGTCAGGCAAACCGAGGTGCACAGCGCGTTGGAAGCCCTGCGCACGTACTCCATGCTCACCCAGGACACCACCACCGCGCCCATCCGCATGCACGCCTTGACCGCCCGCGCGGTACGGGAATCCATCCCGTCTTCCATGCTCCCGGCCATGGCCCGTACCTCGGCCGACGCAATCTTGAGCCTGTGGCCTCGCCACGACCACGAGGAACGAGAACTCGCCGCCGTGCTGCGCGCCAATGTGGTTCAGCTCGATGAGCTCACCCGCCCGGCCCTGTGGCAGCCCGAAGCTCACCCGTGCATTTACCGGGTTAGCAGCAGCCTCACGGACGCGGGGCTCTACCAGCAGGCCATCGAGTACGACGAGAGAACCGCTCGTCACAGCAACGACATCCACGGCCCCGACCACCCCGACACCCTCATCGCCCGCCACAACCTCGCCGTCTCCTACAGCGACGCCGGACGTGTCCAAGACGCCCTGAACCTCTGCGAGCGGGTCCTGGCCGACCGGGAGCGCACCCTGGGCGAGGACCACCCCGACACCCTCGACGCACGCAACAACCTCGCCGGCTCCTACAGCGACGCCGGACGTGTCCAAGACGCCCTGAACCTCCGCGAGCGGGTCCTGGCCGACTACGAGCGCATCCTGGGCGAGGACCACCCCGACACCCTCGACGCCCGTAACAACCTCGCTGGCTCCTACAGTGCTGCCGGACGTGTCCAAGACGCCCTGAACCTCCGCGAGCGGGTCCTGGCCGACTACGAGCGCATCCTGGGCGACGACCACCCCGACACCCTCCGCGCCCGTAACAACCTCGCCGTCTCCTACAGTGCTGCCGGACGTGTCCAAGACGCCCTGAACCTCTGCGAGCGGGTCCTGGCCGACCGGGAGCGCATCCTGGGCGAGGACCACCCCGACACCCTCACAGCACGCCACAACCTCGCCGTCTCCTACAGTGCTGCCGGACGTGTCCAAGACGCCCTGAACCTCGGCGAGCGGGTCCTGGCCGACCGGGAGCGCATCCTGGGCGAGGACCACCCCGCCACCCTCACCACCCGCAACAACCTCGCCAGCTCCTACAGCGACGCCGGACGTGTCCAAGACGCACTGAACCTCTGCGAGCGGGTCCTGGCCGACCGGGAGCGCATCCTGGGCGAGGACCACCCCGCCACCCTCACCACCCGCCACAACCTCGCCGTCTCCTACAGTGCTGCCGGACGTGTCCAAGACGCCCTGAACCTCTGCGAGCGGGTCCTGGCCGACTACGAGCGCATCCTGGGCGAGGACCACCCCGACACCCTCACAGCACGCCACAACCTCGCCAGCTCCTACAGCGACGCCGGACGTGTCCAAGACGCACTGAACCTCCGCGAGCGGGTCCTGGC
>NZ_LIQX01000273.1 GCF_001418475.1 Streptomyces ossamyceticus
GCCGACGTCTTCCGTGCCGGCGCCGGCTTGCAGAGCGAGGTGGTGGCCGGCACGGAAGACGTCGGCGGCATGGACCTGTTCATCGGTGGGCGTAGGCAACAAAGACTCCGCGAAGGACCGAAGGCGACACGCATGGCCGGTGCCAGTGTCCGGGGGCGTCGCATGGGCAGGTGCGTTAACAGGGTGTACGGCGGTGTCGGCTGAGGACGTGGCCCGCGCAGACGAGGACGTCGTCGAGCGTGTGGTTGGTGAGCAGATCCTCGAGCTGGTTCTCCAGCGCACGCAGGCGATCACGCTCCCGCGCTGCTACAGCTGCGGTCACACGGCGGCTGAGGAACTGTGCCGTCCGCTGGCCCCGCGCGGCTGCCGCCCGGCGGATGGCCGCTATGTCGCTCCGGCTGAATGCGACGTTGAGCCGTACCTGGCCGTTGCGGTCGGCGTAGTGGGTGCTCAGGACGTCGATGGGCAACCGCGGGTCCAGGCGGCGCCGCAGGGTGTGCAGAGCGTTGCCGGGGCTGTGGGCGCGCTGCAGGGCCATCAGCCGGGTGCGGTCGGCGTTCACGGCCAGCGGCACATGGCGGCTGGCGCGCTTGAGCTCGCCGGGGGACAGGGGCCGGGTCAGAAGGATCTCGACGGCGTGGTGCCGCTTCATGGCCGCACCGTCTTCCGGCCGCGGCTCGACGGCCCGCGGCGACCGCCGGTGGGAAGCCGGGCATGGATGTGCTCGTGGTGGATCAGGGGGTCGAAGGGCTCCCAGTCGGCCACCGCCAGGTCGGGGACCGTAGGGCTGGCCGCGTGCTGCGGGCAGCGCTGGGATCGCCAGCGCAACTGCTCGGAGTAGGGGAGCGGGCTGAGGTCGTAGACGGCCATCACTTCGGCCGGTAGCGCGAGTTGACCGGCTGGTGCTGCCGTGGCCGGGACCAGGGTCCAGGTGCCCGCAGGGGCATCTGCCGTGAGCAGCGGGCGCGGGCAGCGGTCCCGGCGCCGGGTACGGGCAACACACCGGATCGCCTCGATGGGGCAGGCGGCCAGGTACCGGACATACAGCAGCTGCACGACTGGCCGGGCCGGCCGGCACGCCGCCGGCTGCGACACAGTCCGGGCCGGCTGACTGGCCGGCGGGGTGAAGGCGCCGGTGTCGATCATCCGGCGGGTGTGCACGGCCAAGGCCCTGCGCAGCCCCGACAGACCAGCG
This sequence comes from Streptomyces ossamyceticus, assembly GCF_001418475.1. Classification (GTDB taxonomy): domain Bacteria; phylum Actinomycetota; class Actinomycetes; order Streptomycetales; family Streptomycetaceae; genus Streptomyces; species Streptomyces ossamyceticus. The sequence continues at coordinate 1,196 of NZ_LIQX01000273.1, forward strand.
GCCGCCGCGGGGGTATCTCGTGCGGGACACAGCAGGGCATGCGGGATGCGGCACCAGCTGCTGCTGTCCCCGGCAGGATGAGCGATGCCGGAGCTGACATGCCATCGGCAGCCGGCCGGGACCCGGGCCGCCGGCAGCTCGTGCGGATGGAGACGGACCATCCGCTGGTCGGTGCGCTGGTACCACTCGATCCGGTTGCCGCACTCGCGGCAGCGGCCGCCCTGCCCGCAGCGGAGCAGACGGCTACCACCCGTAGGGGCCACCCGCAGCGAACGGTGCACGGGAACGGCAACTGGGCTGCCGTCCCAGTGCCTGAGAGAAGACGAAGGCCTGGATCGCATGCGAGTGAACCTGCCAGCCAACACGCCGCACACACGGCAGCGTTGCTGCCGTATCGCCCGACCGGCTCAAGATGGGGCGACTGACGTACGATAGGCCGCGCGCGCTTTCGATATGACGTCGCCGCTTCAGGTGATCCCCGGCAGCCGCACGGGCAGGCCGTCAGTCGTTACTGGAGCCAGGCAGATCGTGGCCGTGGCACAACGTGCCGAACAGCTCCTCGAACGGCGTTCCCAGGGCATGCGCGAGGGCGTGCCAGGTCTTGAGCGTGCCGATGGTGCGTCCTTGCTCGATCTCGATGACCGTACGTCTGGCCAGGCCACTGCGGGCGGCGAGCTCGTCGTACGTCCACCCGCGCACCGCCCTCAGGCGCGCGAGCTCCAGCCGCAGCGCATTGAGGTCCGGATCGGGCGGCAAGATCGTCACCCGACCATCCGACGGTGCAGACCCCTGCCCTGTCAGTGCAGACCTCTGCCCTATTTCCCCAGGCGGTGACCTTGGTGCCAGGGCAGACCTCTGCACTACGCTGGCTGCCGCTCAATTCCGGGCAAAGACCAGCAAGAACATCAAGAGGGGGACCCAGGCCCATGAGGCTGCGCGCACCCTGCACGCCAACGCCGCGCGCCTGGACCGTGGAACTGCGGTCACACACCAGCGGACTGCTCCTGGCCTGTCGGCAATGCCGCCACGACAACAACAGCACTGTCGCAGCGACTTCCGCCCGATCGGCCGCCCTTACCCACCTCGCCCGCCACGCCCACCAAGACACCCTCCCGCCCCACCTGCGGACCTGTCAGTGCCACGAACGAGGCTGCCGCTGGCACCGCCCCCACCGTGGCTGTGCCGGCACCATCCGACTCCTCCTTGCCTGCGAGCGCGGCGGCCGGGTATGGCGCCTCGCCGACACCTGCACCGCCTGCGCCGCAGCAACAGCCCACGCGGCCGTCGTCCCCGACACAGCCCTGCTCACCCCTCGGCCAGCGCTGGCCGGCCCCCGCCGCCGACGGCAGCCCAGCGAGCCGGACGCGCGCATCAGGGTCCGGGAAATGCTCAGCTATCTAGCGGCCGCACTCCCAGACGGAACCTCGCCCGCCACCCGGCTCATCGCCCTGCAGTGCGCCTTGCGCATAAGTACCAGCTTGCGGGTCAGCCTCCCTCGTGGCCTGCTACGCAGCCTCCGTCTGGGCGCCGACCCGAGGCCGTGGCAGGAACTGGAACAAGCACGATGGCTGCGCAGGACCCCCGAGCGCGCCGACGACGAGGTGGCCGCCGTACTGCTGGACGCCGTGGTGCTCGGCCAAGCGCCCGCCCGCCGCGACCGTCGCCACGCGGCGGACTGGGCGCTGCGCGCCAGCAGCCCGAGCCGGGTCGGGGCGCTCGGTCCGCTCCCGCAGCTGATGAGTGTCTATCTCACGGCACACAGCCGCCCCGAAACCGGCCAGGGGCTCATAGAGGCCGACCGGACAGCGTACGAGTGCGGTATCCAACCCGCGGAACTGCCCCCCGTACTTGAGCAACTGGCAGCAGCAGGGCTGCTGAACGCATGGCGCATTACCGCTGATACGGAAGACCTCCGCTGGATTCTGCAGCTGCTGTAGAGGCGGGCTAAAGGACAGGGCCGAAGGGCGTGCGCAGAATGTTCGTAGCAGGAACCGTGCTGATACCCCGGACCGAACCACTGCACCACATGGTGCGTCATTCTGTGGGGGCAGGCGTCAAGAGGTCCCCACAGTTGCGGTGACCGCCCGTGTCAGAGGGTGCGTGCTGCCCAGCGCCCGGCGACAGTCCTCCTGGAGCACGGCAAGCACGGCCGTAGCCTCCTGCGGGCTCTGTGCGCGGCGTGCGACCAGGAGCCGGTCGTACCGGGTAGCCAGAGTCCGGGGGTGTGTGGGGCCGTGGAAGCTCTCTTGATCGCGCAGTACCTCTGACAGGACTTCCAGAGCGACGTCTGGCTCACCAGTCTGTGCCAGGAGTCTGCCGAGCTGATGCCGAGTGCTCAGCGTGCGCGAATGCAGGCCGAGAATACGCTCTTGGTCCCCATGGAGAGCCCGCAATTGCCGGATGGCCTCGAGGGGGTCGCCGGTCCGGGCAACAAGAAGTGCCAGCTCGAATCGAGTGCTGAGCGTATGCGGATGCGCCGCACCCAGAAGACGCTCCTGGTCTTCGAGTACTGCGGTGATGCAAACAAGGGCATCGGAGGCCCGGCCGGTGTGCCCCAGGGTTCGGCCCATCTCCTGACGTGCAAGCAGTACGTCGACGTGCTCTGAGCCCAGGGCTGCCGTCATGTCGGGAAGGAGCTCCTGAAACAGACGTAGTGCCTGCCGGGCGTCTCCGAGTTCACGCAGAAACCTGGCTTTGCTGCTGCGAGTCACCAATGTCGCCGTATGACGGCGGCCGAGAACACGCTGCCGATCAAGGGCGAGGCGGTCAAGAAGAGTTACGGCTTCCGAAAGCCGGCCTGCCTCGGCGAGGTACCGGGCTATGTCGTGACGCGCGGCGAGCGTGTCGGGATGATCCGGGCCGAGCTGCTCATCACGCTGGCGGTGCAGCGGACGCAGGAGGCGCACGGCCGGAAGCGGCTGCCCCGCATTGCCCAGGGCAATGGCATGCGCATAGTCGGCGTCGGGCACGCCGTGGCGGCGCGCGGTGTCGAAAGCCTCAAGCGCGACGGACGGCCGCATCAGGTCCACAGCGGCCCAACCGACATCAAAGGCGTCCTGCGGCGCGACAGCATCAAGGAGCACGCCCCAACTGCTTTCAGGTATGGCTGGCAACCCCGGAAGGTCGATCAAGTAGTCGAACGCCAGATAGCCCCCGTGATAGGGCAGCAGGAGACTGCTGGCCCCCTGCACCGGTGTCGTGGCCCAGTCCAGGGCGTCCTCAAGAGGCTCCGGACGCAGGATGTCGCCGCCACGAGTCGCCAGATAGATTTCGTGCATCGCCACCAGCAGCGAGGTGTTGAGGGGCCGGTGTAAGCCCATGCGACGGCAATCGACGGCGGCGGCGACCAAAGCGGCGCCCCGGGGATGCTCGTTCGCCTGCCAGGCGTGCTTCCAGTCGTTGTACAGTTCTGGCCCCGCGGCCAGCACCTCCGCGACCCCGAATCGGTCGGAGGCCTGAGCTGCCGCCTTCAGACGCGGATCCCGGTCCGCCGCATGTGCCCGCCCAACTTCTTGCGGTGACCACAGACGATCTAGCTCCACCGGCTCACCAGCGTGCAGCAGCACTTCTCGGCCAGCCCGCCAGGTCGCTGCATCGGTAAGGTCACGCTGCCGCGCGCTGTATCGGGCATACTCCTTGGTGCGCATCGACGCGAGAAGCACCACCTCCCGCTCCGGACCGGCAAGCATCGCTTTGACCATCTCCACAGTGATGCCGCCAGCCCTCAGGAACTGATCGAATTCGTCGAGCCACACCACCCAGCGCCGGGCCGCGCTGACAGCGGAAGACAACGCCTGCAGATCCTCGGACGGCTGCGCCTGCACCAGGACGAAGTCCGGCACAGCCACCCGCATGGCCTCATAAGCCAACCGTGACTTGCCAGCCGTGGAATCACCCACGATCAGGACGAAGCCGCCCCGCCTGATCCGCCGGACGACGTCGTCGAAGCGGTCACGCTCTACGAAAGCGGGTACACGGTCGGCCCCCCGATCGCCGGCACGGCGCAACGCCGCTGGATGAACCCCAAGACCGATCGGATCCACCGCATCGCGCACCCGCTGAGCTCGAGCGGCCAACTCCCTCGCAGAGGCCGAGGCGGCGTGCCGTTGCTGTCGGTGCGTTAGGAGAGCGGTCCTCGTCTCATCGGCGAAGACACCGGATACAGCAGCGGCAACGGCAGCCACGGCAGCCGTCCAACTAGGCGGCAGCCAGGCTGAGGCCACCAGTGCTGCACTCACCCCACCCCCCGACACGCCGAGAAGGATCACCCACAGGCGAAGCGACCGCCACACCCTTCCCCCTAACTATGGAGGGAACGGCTCACCGTTCCCTGTGCGCGACAGATGCCGAACACGGACGGTCTCACCCTTGGGAGCGCACAGCAACCGCAGCAGGATTCGAGAGGCCGATTTACTGATGAGGTTGTCACAGGGTGTTGCTGGCGAGACTCATACGAGTCCATTAATACTCAGCCCAAAATGCGCATCTGGCCATGCCGGAGCGGCAGGCCAGGTCCCGGAAGCTCTCCAGGCCGGCACGGCTGTCGTCGCGCATGCTTGAGCGCTCGTATGCCGGTTTCTACCCCCCTGCGGCCGCGTTGAGGATGCTGTGCAGGTCGTTGCGGGCCGCTTCGTGTTCGTCCGGGGGGAGTGTTGCGAGAACCACTTGTTGTACGAGGCGGTGGACGCGCAGGGATCTCCCCGAGCTGTCGGCCTCGGCCAGACAGAGCCGGGTCAGTTCAGTGATGAGGGTCTCGAGTTGGGCCGGTTCGTCGAGGGAGGTGTCGTAGGGGCGGAGCGCGGCGAGGGCGGCGTCACTCCGCAGAGTGGTTAGAGGCAGTGACAGGGGAGCGAAGCAGCAGCACAGCTGCAGTAGTCGGTGGGCGGCCGGGGATCTTTCGCGCAGGGCGGCTTCCGCGAACCGTGCGGGCGCCTCGGCTGGATTCGACCTGACGCTGCCGAGGCTCCCGTTTCCTCCGCTTGCCCGCAGTTGTGCCAGGTACTTCTCGCCCGCGTCCTCCACGCCGGTCTCGGCGAGCCAGGCTCCCGCCTGGTCCAGCGCGAGCGGCGGCACGTCACCGAGGGCAGTCGCAAGGTCGTCTGCCGCGACCGGCCCTAGCGAAGGCACCCTGCCGAGCAGCAGCTCCGCGTTCTCCATCGGCCTCATCCGTTCCAGGACCAGGGGGTCCCCACGCCCTTCCCATCGGGTGTCCCGCACGGTGAGCAGAGTGCGGCCCCTGTCCGAGGGCAGCAGCCCAGCGAGTGTGTTCGGTGCGCCGGCATCGTCGTAGACCAGGAGCCATCGACCGTACGGTGTGCCTGCTGCCAGCGTGGCGAGTGCCCGTCCGGCCGCTGCCTCGATGCCGTCCGCGCAGGGGAGTCCCAGACGGCTGGCGAGGCGGGCCAGCGCGGTGGCGGCGAGGTGCCGGTTGACGGCCGGGACCCACCACACCAGGTCGTAGTCCGCGCGGAACCGGTGGACGTACTCGACCGCCAGTTGTCGACGGCCCATGCCCAGACCGGCCGCCCGTACTGTCACCTGGCGACTGACGGCCAGGGCGTCATGGACCTGGTCGAGTTGGAGGTCCCGGCCTACGAAGCGGGGGTTGCGGGGCGGGGCCTGCCAGACGTCTGGGGTGCTGTTCGGGAAGCTCGGGCCCGGACCTGTCGGATGCTGCGGGGTACGGCTGCCGACCGCTGCCAGGACCGCCGCCCGAGCCGACTGTGCGTCCAGGGAGGCCAGCTCGACGGGCGTGTGTTGGGCGTACGGATCCGGCAATACGGCCCGGTCGTCGATCCGCAGCAGCAGCGGTGCCTGCCCGGTGTCGGTGGACGGCCAGTCCGCCCGTGACCGAGGGGACCTCAGATACGCCGATGACACCAGCATGACCGTACGTGCTGTGCCGCTCTGGCGGTCCGTACCGAAGGGCGACGAGGCCACCTGGAAGCCGGCGCGGGTCAGCACCCAACGCACCCAGTCGGCCCACATCCGGTCGTGCGGCACCGCGGACAGCACCAATGGTGTTACTTCCGGTGCCAGGGGCCGGGTGAACGAGCCGAGGTGGTACTGCCGCAGGCCCTCGTCGAGCGCGGGCAGCGTGGTGACATGGCCTCCGGTGATCGCCGAGGTGAGCCGCTCGTATGCGGCCAGCAGACTGTCCGGATTGCCCGGCGCGTCCTTGAAGGTGGCCAGCGCTTCCTCGTGTTCGTACCCCGTGCGGTGCGGGATATGGTTCTCCGTCCAGTACCGGCGCAGTGAGTCGGGGGACAGCCCGTGCGGGACGTCGGCGAACCGTGACCTGGCGAGGTCCCGGCCGGCGGTGAAGGTGTCCGTCCGCTGTTCGTTGACCCGCATCAGGAGGGGGAGGATGCGGATGCCGCGGTTGGGGGCGGTGCGTGCCACGTGGAGAGCCGTGCGTGCCGCGCCGTCGATGTTCTCGTCGTTGAGGGTGAAGCAGCTGACCAGGATGTCGGGCAGTTCCCGTATGCAGATGTCGACCGCGCTGCCCATGCCTGAACGGCTGTCGATCAGCACGTAGTCGTACTCGCGCCGCCAGCGCTCCCGCAGGGCGCCGAGGAACCGTGCGTCGAGATCTTCCCAGCGGAACGCAGCGAGAGTGGCGTGGTAGGCACGGTCTTGTCGCCCGGCGGACAGGCAGTTGAGCCGCCCCGCCCCTGGGAAGGTCCACTCCACCGACATGGCGTGCTCGATGCCGGCGTGCCGCTGGTAGAACTCCTCGTCGGGTTTTCCCCGGCGGCGCAGATCCTCGGTGAAGTCGGTGAAGTGGTCGATCAGGCCCGAGGATCCCAGGGCGTCGGGAGGGAGGAACGGTCTGTAGTACCGCGGAAGTCCACCGGGCGTCTCCAGGTCCCAGTCCGAGACGAGTACCCGGTGTCCGCTGGAGGCGAGGATCCAGGCAACGTTGGCCAGGGCCATGGTGCGGCCGACGCCGCCCTTGTACGAGTAGAAGGTGATGATTCGCCCGTCACGTTGCCCGGTCACCGTGGGCCTCCGCGTTGGGGTCCGGGCCGCGCAGGCGGGGGAACGGGTACGAGGAGTTCTGGATGCTGCCGGTGAACTCCTCGACGGCATGGCGTACTACCCGAGGCAGGACCTCGTGCAGCGCTTCCAACGTGGCGACTCCGCCGACTGCTGTCCGTGAGGAGGAACGGCTGAGCCGGAGGAGGCGTGGCATGACCGCCTCCAATTCGGCCAGGGTCGGCCCCTTGTCGGCATGGCTGCCGGGGTCTTGCCGGTTCCATGGCACGACTACGGTCAACCAGGGTGGTGCCACTTCGTCCAACTGTGAAAGCAACGCGCGGTGCGTCGGATTGCGCAGCACCCAGGGGTCGACGAGCAGGATCCCCGGTGCCCTCGCCCCGGGGCGGACCGTGTTGTCGGCGTCCAGGTCGAAATCGCGAAAGCGGACGTCGTAATCCATGGCACGGATGACGTCAGCGGCATGGTTGCCCAGCGGCATGGTCGACGCCGGATGGTATGGGTTCCAGTCGCGGGACCGGTCCCCGTAGTAGACCGGCGTCCGGCCCGGCGGCAGGTCGGACCTGGTGCAGGCGATGATCGACACGTCGAACTTCGGTGCCGGCGGCCAGAAATTGGAGGGGAACGCGCTGGGCAACGACTCGTAGTCACTGTAGGCATGTCCCTCTTCCAGCGCGACCTCGTCGGCCACCCGTACGATCTGCTTGGCCAGGAGATAAACCGCCCGCTCGTAGTCCTCCCGGAAGTAGCGCAGTTTGGTCAGTCCGTAGAACCCCTCCTCCGCGTAGTGCTCACCGAAGGCTGCATGGTTGAACTGCAGGTCCCGTGCCACTTGAGGCATCTGGGTCGGCTCCACGGGCACCCACAAGGCTGGGACGATCGCACCCGTGGCTGAAGTACCCCCGCGTACGCGCTGGTTGATCTGACGTTGCGAGAAGGCCCACCATTCCCTGCCGCACTGCTCGCTGACGAAGTAGCGCGGCGAGTACAGAGGCACGAACACCCTGCAGCCCGCCACATTCGCCGACAACTGCTCGGCCGACCGGGTGCCGATCGCCACGCCCTGGTCCAGGAACCCGGCCTTGGCCCCCCTGGGGAGGTCGGTGAGCTGCATGATGTGTTCGCACAGACCGTCGTACAGCTTCTTCACCCAGCTGTTCGGGTCGGCGCCGCCAGAGTCGGCCTGCGGCGAGCGGGCGTAGCTCAAGAAGAAGAGCGGCTTCTGGTCCGACCCCTTGTCCTGCATACGCTCCGCCTGCTCCCCTCACAACGACTTTAGGAAAACACCGAGTTCGAGCATGTCGATACGGTAGTAGTCCCGCGGGTGCACCACGACGGTCAATGATCCGCACGCCCCTCGTGCCCTTGCGTGGGCCACGAACGACAACAGGATCATCTTCAGCAGGCTGGAGTGGTCCATGTTGTTGATGCGGGCCAGGTCCGAGCCAGTGATGGGCATGGCGACTTCGTCGCGGTGGGCGTGGCGGCGGATGGTCTCCCAGAGCCGCGCGAGGCTCTCCCACAGCTGCTCGGTTCCACTGCTGACGATGAGGTCGTTGTTCATGCGCGCGTACGCCGTGCAGAAGAAGTTCCTGCCAGAGTCCTTGACCACTGCGACCGTGCCGAGGGGGTACCGAGCCAGTTTCCCCAGCCGCTTCGCGGCCCGTGTATCAGTTTGTACAGGTGCCACGTCCGCGAGGGCCTCGTCGAGGCGGGCGTCGAGGCCGGCCACATCACCGTCGTAAACCCGGTGCAGGAACTGGCCCTGGACGCTGCGGCGCGAGACGAGCGACTCATCGGCGGTGTCGGTGTCGAAGGTGTCGCTGAAGCCGATGACGAGATGGCACTCATAGTCGAACAGGTCGCCCACCTCGACCGTGACCGTAACCTGGGGGTGGGTGAAGTCGCGGCTGATCCTGTTGCGGGGGAGTGAGATCAGTGTCGCGATCAGTACAGCCAGGCCAGCGATTCCGAGAAGGGTGGACCAGCGGGGCAGGTCGGCGTCCGGCCACAGAGTGAAGACGAGCTGGGCGGCACCTGCCAGCAGCCCGAACTGCACAGCGCAGTTGCGCCCGAGGAGGGTGATGCCGTGCCGCGTGCCGATAAGCATGCGCAGGCGCCGAACGGGACCAGCCACCGCAGCTAGGCCCTCTCTTCCGGCTGCGAGCCAGACTCGGGGCGCGTCAGATCCGCGAACATGCCGTCGAACAGGACCCGGGTCTTGCGCAGGTCCCGCGTCTGCTCCGCGTGGGCCCGTGTGACCGCCTGCTCCAGGGCACTGATGCGATCCACCTGCTGGCGCAGCAGGGACAGCATCTGGTTCTGGATCTCCTCGTCGGACGGTCGAGTGTCGGGCGCACCGCCGCCGTGCGTCTCCTCCGCCTCCGGGGTGATCTTCGCGATGGCGTCCCGCAGCTCGGGCCAGTACTTCTCGAAGAGGTCGTCGATCAGTTTCTCCCCCTGCGGCACCTCGCACAGACCATTGATGGTCTTGATCAGATGCAGTACCTCTTTCGGCGCGTCCGCAGGCGTGGCCTGGAACTGGGTCAAGGGCGTACCTACCAGGTCCGCAACGGTCGTGCCGAGCAGCAGGAACGGAGCGAGTCTCGGGCCGCCCAGTTCTCGGGACAACGCGCCGGCCTCGTAGTTGATCCATGGCGTGCGGCGGTTCTGCGGGGTGACGCAGACAATGCCGAACTGCGAACCCGACAGGCGCGCGGCGATCGCGTCGAATCCCCTATCGCCCTTGGCGATGTCCTCCGACGACACGAACGGCTCGATAAGGGGATTGAACGCAGGTAGCGTGCCACGCAGCAGAAGCGCGCACTGCCGGGACGGCTCGCCCGACCAGCTCACGAAAACCTTGAGTCTTGACACCGTGCTCCCCCCACAGCCGCCACCGTGCCTGTTCCCGCTCACGATCGTAACTACTGTCCGGCTCCACGAGCGGGCGAACGGGCAGGTCGGCTATCGGACCATGCGCGGGATCTCGATCGCCGGACAGAGATCCATGACCCTGGCCAGCCCGGCTGCGCGGGCCGCAGGAGGCGAGGGCGCTTCGACGGGCAGGGTTGGTGGCGCCTGTGCCGGCGGTGTACGCGTGGTGGGCGGGACCAGGGCGGCGAGCGCAGTGATGGCAGTGACCGCAGCACCGAAGGTGCGGGTGGGGGCGCACAAGGCTTCCCTCTCGAGGAGCACGGACTTTGTGGTGTTCACAGCGGGGCTTGCGCCCGACCGCTCCGTCCTTGCCTGTCGGTCCACACAGTGTCCCCGACACCGGCTTGGCCCGAACGTCGGGCCCGTCGGCGGGCGAGACGGTTTCCTGCGGACGGGCCGGTGCGAGGCGTTGATGTCAACTGCTTCCCCCTCCTTCACTCGTTCGAGTCTCTCGACCGGCGAGGCCTGGCCGGCCGGGAGATGTGACGTGTGCCACAAAATGACCGTGGGGGGTTTATGTACTTCATATGACTATTTGGAAAGATGCAGCTCACACGCCGTTACTAAGCGGTAGTTTATCACTCAAGGTCTCCGCGTGGTGTCGCTGAGTGAAATTCGCGTGCTCGTGCATGAGTGGTCGGGCGTTCGGGGCGCTTGAGTATTCGTCACATCAACGTGGCGTCAAGGGAGTTCGGCACTTATGAGCCGTCATCCTCCTGCCCCTCGCCGAAGAGGAGTCATGAACGAGAATGTGCACGCTGGCAGCAGCGGCGACCCTACGGGGGTCGACACGCATCTGCCGCTGAACTTCCAGGCGCTGTACCTGGCTGATCAAGAAGCCTTTCACGACTACGCGTACACCAAGCTCGGCAGCGACCAGGCAGCCGAGGACGCCGTACACACCGCGATGCTGCTCGTGCTGCGCCACTGGGAGCAACTGCTGGTGGAGAGCAACATGCAGCAGCAGGTGTGGGCGATCCTGCGGGAGGTCGTCGAGAACTTCCGCCGGGACCACGAGGACCGCGAGACCATAACGAAGAGCCTGGCCGACTACCGCCAGGGCCTGGCCCGCCTCAACGGTGAGCAGGGAGTCTTCGAGGCCCTGGCATCACTGCCGCCGCAGCAGTTCGACGCGGTCGTCCTGCGCTACATCCTGGGCTACAAACCCCAGCGCATCAGCTGGTACATGGGCCTCCACGAGCGCACCGTCGACTACCACTGTCGACAGGGCAAGCAGCGCATCGAGCGGGCCGTGCCCACGCTCCTGAAGAAGAGCAGTGAAGCCGGGAAGAAGGACCGGCACGAGAAGAACACAAGGGGCTGAATCAGTGCGCAGGACAAAGGAGAACTCCGTCCGACCCACCGACACCCTCGAGGCGATCCTGGCATCAGCGGGAAGAGCCATGCAGGCCCGCCGCCGCCCCTTCGACGCGGCAGACGGACTGCGCCGTCTCGCCCGCGACACCGGATACACCCCGCCCCCGCAACCGCCTGTCGTCTCCCGCGCCCGCCACCAACTGTCCGTCGTGGCGTGCTGGTACCTCAACGAACACGACGCCCCCTCCCACATCGAGGAACTCGCCCAGTACCTAGGCGACGACGGCAACGGCAACCATCACCCGCCCCTCGAAGACCTCGACATCGACGGCGCCCAGCTCTTCGGGTGCATGCTCCACCTGGCCGGCCACCCCCACAGCGCGCAGTTCTGGTGGGAACTCGCCGCCGGCGCCGACCACACCGGCGCCGTCTACTGCCTCTACCTGCACCACCTCGGCCAGGGAGCCACCACCGAAGCCACCCACTGGCTCGACCAACTCCGCCAGTACCGCAGCTTCATCGACGACATCTTCCTGCTCGGCATCGGCCACTTCACGAAATGGGTGTACGACAACCATCCTCCTGCCGCGCACCCCGACCTAGTCGAAGAAGTCGTCCGCCTGGCCATGCACGACGACACGGACCAGCCACTGGTCTGCCGCCCCGAACGGCAGATCGCCGAACGGCTCCACCACCTGGCCCGCCAGACCTGATCACCCGCCAAAAGCGAAGAGCCCGTCCACGGTCCACGGTTCCCAGGCCACCGACCGCCAACGAGCTCCCCACACACGAGACACCCTCAAGAAAGAGCATCCCTATGCCGAAGCGTACGCTCCGCAACAGCGGTAAGGCCCCGTCTCAAAAGACCGACCACAATAAGCAACACATCTGTCACGACCCAGACCATTCTCGCCCCGCACGACGAGACCGCCACCAGAAGAGGCAAGGCTTCGCCAACACCCGCTCCAAGAAGAATTCACGGCGACACCCAAACCGCCGCGACCTAATGCGCCACCTGCTGCGCGGCGCCGCCTACGGCACCGGCGCCGGCCTCATCGGACTGCTCTTCTGGTGGCTGCGCCTCCAGATCCTCTAGGGCCCCGGACAAGGTCAGCCGTGAACCGACCACTGGCGGCATCGTCATCGACGCCCGCGCCCGACTCGGCTGTACCGCGCGGATCGGTCGACGGACCAGGACCGCATCCGGCACCCGACAGTCGCGTTGCCCCGCAGTAAGCGGCCCGCCTCTTCGAGGCCCAGGAGCAGGGCGCCACCGCGCAACAGCTGCGGGAGATCGCCGCCGAAGGGCTCAAGGAGGTGTACTTCCAGGACGGCGGCCGCCGCGCCGGCCAGTTGGAGGAGGTCCGCTTCACCGACATCGAGCACCTCGAGTTCGACCTGTAGATCCGCCCAGGCCGCGAGCACCGTCGACAGCATCGTGCTTGGGGCAGAGCCGGTCGGCGGCCCGGAACTCGATGTCCACGACAGTGGGCGATGTCGTCCGTGCCCCGCTGCTCGGGCAGCGGTGGTTCACCAGGCCGCCCGCGCAGCCACGCGCAGCAGTTCGGCCCTTGGTTGGTCGAGCATCGACTCGTTCGTGCGCTGCGCCCCGCGCCCTGTGCTGCTGCCCGGGCTCGTGCTCTTCCCCCGCCAGCGTGTCGCCCTGACCGTGGTCCTTCTGCGTCTGTGCGTCCGGCGGCGTGAGCCGGATGCGACCGTCGCCCATGCCGCCGAACGGGATCGGCACCGCTGCGGCCTTCACCCAGGGTCCCCCCAAGGCGGCGGGGGCGGGCTGCTGCTCGGAAGTGCCCCTGTCCCATCCCGCCCGGGTGTTCAAGGCCCATACGCCCAGCTTGACGATCACCGTCCCTCTCCTCGTCGCCCGTGGACTGTTCGCTCTGGCCGCGCGCCAAGGGCCGGTGGGTGACTTCCCCCTCCCCACCCACTACGCAAGGACTGCCAGACCGCGCTGGAACGCCTGCTGCGCCTTGCACCGGTCCTTTCGCACGCTGGTGAGCCCGGTCAGGGTGTCGGCGGTGCAGTAGAGGCCCGGGGGCAGGCGCAGAACAGAACTGCCGTGATGGCCACCGAGGCCGCCGTGGCGGTGAGCGCGCCCAGGGTGGCGACGGACAGCCGCGCCATGAGCAGACTGCGAGTAGGCATGCGCGGTGAAGGCGTAGCCAGGCCCACAGAAGCGGGTGACGCCGATTCGTGCACCCTCTTCTCGGGCGATTTCGCGTTCGAACTTCCCGGGCTGCGCCCCACGTGGAGAGCGACGTGGCGGGCAGGTTGAGCCACGGTCAGGATTCTCCCGTCGAGCCAGCCGGGTGAGGTGCGGGCTCAGAAGCTCATTGGCCGCCTGGTGTATCGCCTGTCAGCGGGGAGATGTTGTCAGTCCCGTGCAGATCGGCAGCACCGCTCACCCCAACTTCTGCCCGTACAGGGAAGGCTGACGTCCATGGGGGCGGCGGAGACGCTGCGCGACCGATACCTTGCGATTGGCAGATAAATGTGACGTGTTCATTATCACGTCGGATGTAAGATCTACGTGAACCTCTTGTGCAGGGTGTGGTGGACTGGTTACAAAGCCTCCTGCTTTGATCATTGATGTGGGGGGTTCCGTGCGTCCGGCACGTCCGCTTGTCGTTTCTGTCGCTCTTCTGATGGCTGTGCTGGCCGGAACCGAGCATGCCGTCGTGGCAGCCGGCCGCTCGGGAAGCGGTTCCAGCGGGGATGGCCCTGACCAGCAGTGGGGCACCGCTGATGGCCGCAGCCACAAGGCGTCTGCCGAAGCCACGGATGCAGCCGCGAAGGGTGGCAACGACGGGCCGCTCAAGGGCCGCAGTGAGCTTCCAGCCGAGGGCGGGACGGGGACGACTGAGCTGGGCGGTACGCCGAAGCCGCCCGAGCCCGGACCGGTAAAGCAGGTGGCGGCGCCGGGCGCGCCCGCCACCGACGGCTTCGACACCGACGACAGCAAGGAAGTCAAGGACAAGCGCAAGGAACGCGAACGCACCTTCCTGAACGAGGACGGCAGCTACACCACGCGCTTCTACAGTGAGCCCGTCAACTTCCGTGCGAAGGACGGAAGCTGGAAGGACATCGACACCACCCTGATACCGCAGGAGGAGTCCGGTCCGAGGACGATGAGCGCCGAGGAGGGTGACTGGGAGACCCGCTCCACCGAGGCGCCGATCGAGTTCGCCGGATCGGCCGACGCCGATCCCCTGGTGCGTATGCAGGTCGGTGACGGCCTGTCCATCGGCTACGCCGTCGACGGCGCGAGTGCTGCCGTCGGACAGGCCGACGGAAGCGTCATCACCTACCCTGACGTGCGGCGCGACTCCGACCTGGAACTCATCGCGGGCAGCAACTCGGTCAAGGAAACCCTGATCCTCAAGGACGCGGACGCGCCCACCACCTGGCGCTTCCCGCTGGATCTCCAGGGGCTGACCGCGAGGATCGACGAGCACGGAAGTGTCGTGTTCACCGACGCCGACGGCAACCAGCACGCCTGGATGCCCGCCGGATGGATGCAGGACTCGAACCTCGCCGAGGACGCCAACGAGGGCTCCATATCCTCCGGCGTCACCTACAGCCTGGACGAGGCGAGCGGCCGTCAGATCCTGGTCATGAAGCTGGACCAGGAATGGCTGTCGGCTCCTAAGCGTGTCTTCCCTGTGCGCGTCGACCCGTCGGTCAAGTCCTTCGACTCCACCTCGGGGACCTATGTGCAGTCCCCCTACAACCAGAACTTCTCCAGCGACACCGTCCTCAAGGTCGGCACCTACGACGGCGGCAGCCACAAGGCCGCCGCGTTCCTGCGGTTCACGGGTGTGGAGAGCACGCTGAAGAACGCGTGGGTGCTGAACACGAACCTCGCGCTCTACAACACCTGGTCGCAGTCGTGCACCGCCCGCCCGGTGACGGTGCACCCGATCACCTCGAACTGGTCGGAGTCCACCACCACCAAGTACCCCGGTCCGTCGACCGGTTCGTCGCTGGCCTCGAAGAGCTTCGCGCACGGCTGGCGGCCGACGGGCACGGAGACGTGGTCGTGCGGTCCGGCCTGGGAGAGCATCAAGCTCGGTTCGGCCGGCCGCAAGCTGGTCAACGACTGGACGCACGCCCGCAAGAAGAACTACGGCCTCGCCGTGAAGGCGTCTACCAGCGATTCCAAGGGATGGAAGCAGTTCGGCTCCGACGACTACCCGAACGGCAAGCCCAGCCTGGACGTGACGTGGACGAAGTACGGCGCCACCTACACGATGGGTGACTTCACCGCCCCGGTGACCGCCACCTCCCAGGGCGTGCAGAAGCTCACCATCAAGAACCAGGGTCAGGAGACCTGGCCCAAGGGCGGCGACTACAAGCTGCGCTACAACCTGTACGACTCCAAGGGCAAGGAGATCGAGGACAGCGACAAGATCGCGTACACGGAGATGCCGGAGGCGGTCTCGCCCGGCGAAAGCGTGACCGTGGACGCGAAGATCGCGCCCCTGGCCCCGGCCACGTACACCCTGCAGTGGACGATGACCGACTACGGCGTCAGCCGCTTCACCACCGCCGGTGTCCCCGGACCCGCCATCAAGTTCTCCGCGGTGAACATCCCGCCGCAGCTGACCGCCGAGTCCCCGGGCAGCGGGGCGGTCGTGGACACGCTGACCCCGACCCTGTGGGCCAAGGGCAAGGACATCGACGGTTATCCCAAGGCCACGCTCCACTACACGTTCGAGGTGTGCGAGGTCGAAGGCAGCGATCTCCGCAAGAACTGCAAGAAGGGCACGCGCAGCGACGAAACCCAGTGGGCGGTGCCGTCGGGCTGGCTGTCCTGGGGCAAGACCTATGCGTGGTACGCATACGCCTACGACGGTGACGAGACCTCGGCCCGGCCGGGCGCGGCCCTGATCAGCACCGAGGTGCCGCAGCCGACCGTGACCGGTCACCTGGGCGGCGCCGACAGCGGCAAGGAGATCGGTACCCGCTCGGGTAACTACGTCACCGCCGCCACGGACGCCGCGCTCACCACCGTGGGCCCGGAACTGGCCGTCACCCGTACCTACAACTCCCTCGACCCGCGTTCCGACGGCGCGTTCGGCTCCGGCTGGTCCACCCGTTGGGACATGCGGCTGCGCCAGGAGACCGAGACCGGCATGGTCCTGGTGACCCTCGCCGATGGCTCCCAGGTCAGGTTCGGCAAGAACGCCAACGGCACGTACGCGGGCCCGGCAGGCGGTTCGCTCACCCTTCAGAACCAGAGCGGGGCGTGGCAGCTGCGTGAACGGTCCGGCAGCGTCTACCACTTCATGGCCGGCGGCGTGCTCTCCCGGATCGTCGACTCCGCAGGACGCGGCCAGAAGGTGCAGCACCAGACCGAGACCGGCGGCCCCGTCACCAAGGTCACCGACGAACTCTCCGGCCGCTCACTGAACCTCACCTGGTCCGGGGGCCACGTCGACACCGTGACCACGAGCGCGGTCGGCCCCGACGCCCCCGGCCTGACCTGGTCGTACACCTACGACGGCGACCGCCTGACCCAGGTGTGCCCGCCCACCTCCACCACCAAGTGCACCCAGTACGCGTACGACACCGGCTCGGTCTACCGCAGCGGTGTCCTGGACGCCTCCCCGACCTCGTACTGGCGACTCGGTGAGAGCGAGGGCGCCACAGCGGCCAGCGACGCCCCCTCACGCACCGGCCTGAACGACGCCGCCTACCGGGACGTGACACTGGGCGGCGCCTCGGCGATCGCCGGCACCTCGGACACGTCCGCAGGCTTCGACGGCACCGACTCCGCGGTCGAACTGCCCTCGGACACCCTCCAGTCGACGGCCTACCCGACCATCGAACTCTGGTTCAAAACGGCCAAGGCCTCCGCCGTACTGGTCGGCCTCCAGGACGAGGAACTCGGCGACAAGCCGTCCTCGTACCGTCCGGTCCTGAACATCGACGCGGCCGGCAAGCTGCGGGGCGAATTCCGCCGCGTCGGCGTCACCGGCGCGACCGGACCGATTACCTCCACGACCGCCGTCACGGACAACGCCTGGCACCACGCCGTGCTCACCGCGTCCGCGACCGGACAGACGCTGTACCTGGACGGCAAGAAGGTCGGCGCGATCGTCGGCGCGGTGGCCGACCAGTCCCGCGAGTACGCCTACCTGGGCGCCGGATACGCCAGCGACAGCTGGATGGGCGTGGCCACCGGCGAATACCGCTTCGCCGGACAGATGGACGAAGTCGCCCTCTACTCCCACCCGCTGAACGCCGCGACCGTGGCCGAGCACTACGCGGCCCGCACCGCCGTCGGCCAGATCACCAAGGTCACCCTGCCGTCGGGGCGGGTACACGCCACGGCCGTGTACGACTCCGGCTCCGGACGGCTGAAGGAGCACACGGACGCCAACGGCGGCACGTGGACTGTCTCAGCCCCCTCATACTCCAACGCCTCGTCGTCCTACGCGCGGACGATCCAGGGTGGTGGAGCCACCGGCTACTGGCGGCTCGGTGAACGCAGCGGCGCCGAGGCCGCCAGCCCGCTCGGCGAGGAACTGAACGGCAGCTACCTGGACGGCGCACGCCCCGGCAGCCCGGGCATCTTCACCAGCGGCGACGACACCTCCGCCACCTTCGACGGAACCGGTGCCGTGGAGGTACCCACCGAGACCCTCGGCACCGCGACCGCGATGTCGGTGGAGCTGTGGTTCAAGACGACCGAGCCGGGCGTGCTGGCCACCATGCAGAACGCCGAGTTCGGCGACACGCCCACCGGCTGGCGGCCCATGCTGCTGATCGACGCCGACGGCAAGCTGCGCGGCAAGTTCTCCCCGGACGCCACCAGCCTGCTATCCGGCAAGGCCGTGACCGACGGCCGTTGGCATCACGTCACGCTCACCGGCAACTCCGGAGCCCAGGCTCTCTACCTGGACGGCAGGAAGCAGGCACACAACCAGTACGGTGTGCCGACGCTGCGCCACTCTCACGTCCTCATCGGCGGTGGCTACGCATCAACCGGCTGGGACGGTCAGGCGAACGGCTACCGCAACTTCACCGGGCAGATCGACGAGGTCGCCTTCTACGACAAGGCGATCGTCCCGTTCACCCTGTTCGGGAGCGGCTGGCTCCCCAGCACCTCGCGCTCGAACGCCCCGGCAGCCCACTTCCAGGCCCGCAAGGACCTCACGAGCGGCAGCGACACCCAGTACCAGGGCGTGACCACCGCGGACACCCCGGCCGCCTACTGGCGGCTCGGTGAGGCATCCGGGACAGCGCTCGCCAGCGAACTCGGCGGATCCGACGCCACCGCGACCTTCCACCCCGACACCGGCGCCGTGGACGCCGGCCTCGACGACGACGGAATCTTCGGGCCCTCCGGCAACAGCGCCCTGAGCGCCGACGGCAGAACCTACACCGAACTGCCCGGATCGCTCCTCGCCGGCACCACGGAACTTGCCGTGGAACTGTGGTTCAACACCTCCACACCCACCGGCGTCCTGCTCGGCCTCCAGGACGCCCCGATCAACCAGGTCCCCGGCTCATTCCGTCCCGTCCTGAACATCGATGAGGCAGGCAAACTGCGTGCCGAGTTGCGCAGGGCCGGCGTGACCGGAGCAACCGGTCCCATCACCTCCACCCAGGCCGTGACGGACGGGCAGTGGCACCACGTGGTGCTCAGCGCCGACGACACCGCCCAAACCCTCTACCTCGACGGCGTCAAGGTCGGCTCGATTGCAGGCGCGGTCTCCGACCAGTCCCGTCCGTACGCCTACCTGGGCGCCGGATACGCCAGCGAGAGCTGGATGGGCGTGGACCCCGACCCGTACTACTACCAGGGCTCCCTCGACGAGGTCGCCCTCTACCGGCACCCGCTGACCGCCGACCAGGTCTCCGCCCACTACCGGGCGCAGGCCGAGCCGGCCGACTCCGCGCTGACCGCCACGGTGAAGGTGACCGACCCCAAGCAGAGGACCAGCTCGGCGACCTACGACGCGCTGCGCGGCCAGCGGATGGTCTCCAAGACCGACCCGACGGGCGCGGTCACCGGCTTCGCCTACGACATCGGCGGCAACCTGCACACCGTCACCGACCCCAACGGCCACGCCACAATCACCGGTCACGACAAGCGCGGCAACACCGTCTCGACCACCACCTGCCGGGACGCCGACTCCTGCTGGACGTCGTTCAGCACCTACCATGCCGACGAGACCAACCCCCTCGACCTGCGCAACGACAAGCCGCTGACCGTCCGCGACCAGCGCTCCAAGGACCACAAGGACGACCGCTACCGTACGTCGTTCACCTACAACTCCCTGGGCCTGCCCACCAGCACGGTCCGCGCCGACGGCAGCAGCTCGTCGACGACCTACACAGCGGGCACCGAGGCCGCGGTCGGCGGCGGCACTGTCCCGGCGGGTCTCGTCGACAAGCAGACCACCCCCGGTGGTGCCGTCACCGCGAACCGCTACTACTCCAACGGCGACCTTGCCGAGGTGACGACCCCGTCCGGGCTCGTCACCAAGTACACGTACGACGGGCTGGGCCGGAAGCTCTCCGAGACCCAGATCTCCGACACCTACCCGGACGGCGTGGCCACGACCTACGCCTACGACAAGGCCTCGCACGTCGTCACCGAGACCGGTGCCGGAGTGAAGAACGAGATCACCGGTACGACCCACACCGCGCAGATCAGGCGCGCGTACGACGAGGACGGTCTCCTGCTGTCGGAGTCGTTGAAGGACACGACCGGCGGCGACGCCGAGCGCGTGACGGCGTACCACTACGATGAGCACGGCCTGAACGACAGCGTCACCGACGCGGAGCTGAACACGACCCGGTTCGAGCACGACGAGCTGGGCCGCGTCGAGGGCATGACGGACGCCGCGAACTCGCACTTCACCTACGCCTACACCGCGCGCGGCCAGCACTCCGAGACGGTCCTCGACGACTGGCGGGGCGACCCCTCCGGAACGCTCCGGGACCTCGTGCTTGTCTCCAACGCCTATGACCCGGCCGGCCGTCTCGCCTCCACCACGGACGCGATGGGCGCGACCACCGCGTACACCTACTTCGACGACGGCCTGCCGGCCACGACCACTGCCAAGCAGGTCACCCAGTCCGACGCGAGCAAGCGCGACATCGTTCTCGAGAGCAACACCTACGACCCCGCAGGCAACCTGATCAAGCAAGTGACCGGCGGCGGGAAGACCACGCAGACTTTCACCGTCGACGCGCTGGGCCGGACCGAGCGCAGCGTGCTCGAACCCAGCGGCCTGAACCGCGTCACCACCCTTGCCTACGGCGGAGACGACAGGGTCGAGCAACAGACCCAGACCATCACCGGCGACAAGAAGCTCACCACGACGTCCGACTACGACTCCGCCGGGAATCTGAAGAAGCAGACGGTCACCGATGGCCTCACCACGCACACCACCACCCACACCTACGACAGGCGAGGCCTGCCGCTGACCTCGGTCAGTCCGCGCGGCAACGAATCTGGTGCGAGCGCCTCTGCCTTCACTACGACCTACCGGTACGACGAGTTGGGCCGCCTGGTCCAGCAGACCGCGCCGCAGGTCCAGGCAGAGGAGAACGGCGCCTCGGCCACAGCGGTGCAGCCGGTGACCCGGACGGGCTACAACACCTTCGGCGAGGCCACCGAAGTCAAGGATGCCCGGGGACAGGTGACCCGTACCGAGGTCGACCAGCTCGGCCGTACTACTGCGGTCACACTGCCCGACTACACCCCGCCGGGCGGCACCAAGCTCACCGCGACCACCCGCACCACGTACAACTCGCTCGGTCTTGAGAAGTCGGTCGCCGATCCGCTAGGCCGGGTCACCAGCTATGAGTACGACCAGTTTGGTCAGCTGATCAGCAAGACCGACCCACCCGCCGACGCCACCGCCGCGCTGCTGGAGGGCGGCAGCTCCGAGATCAACCTCGGCCCGCAGACTGCCACCAACGGAGGCGGCGTTACCTCCTACACGTGGACGCCCACCGGCCTCCAACTCTCGGCGACCGACCCGACCGGCGCCCGCACCGAGGCCACGTACGACGAACTCGGCCGACAGCTGACCTCGACGACCGTCGAGCGCTACCCGACCACCCAGCACTTGACCACCCGCTACACGTGGGACGACGCGGGCAATCAGACCGCGTCGAGAACAGCCGCCGAGCGGATCATGTCGGCCACTTACAACCCGGCGGCAGAAGTCACGTCGGTCAGCGACTCGGCCGGCACCACGCGTTTCGGATACGACGGCCTCGGTCGCCAGACCGAACTCGTGGACGCGACCGATCGCAAGACCATCACCGTCTATAACGCCCTCGGAGCCATCACTGCCGCCACCGACTACGGCAAGGGCAGCACTGTCCTGCGCACCGTCGGTCAGGAGTACGACGCCGACGGCAACCGCACCGCAGTAATCTCCGCGGAGAACAAAGCACGCACCACGTACACGTACGACGCGCTCGGCCGAATGACCAAGCAGGTGGAACCGGTCACCTCCACCAAGTCAATCACCACGACGTTCGGCTACGACGCGGAGGGCAACCGCACCCGCTTTACCGACGGCCGCACCAACGCGACGGTCTACACCTTCAACAGCTGGGATCTGCCCGAATCCACGATCGAACCCGCCACACCAGACACGCCCAATCCGTCGGACCGCACCTGGACCACGGTCTACGACAAGGCCGGACAGCCCGTCACTGAACTGCTGCCGGGTGGCGTCAAGCGTGAGCGCACCTACGACGGTCTGGGCCGACTGACTGGCGAGACTGGGTCTGGCGCGGAGGCGGCCACGACTGCTCGCACTCTGGAATACGACCCGGCGGGCCGCCTCACGGTCGTCGGCGTGGCCGGCGGCGCCGCCCAGAACACCTACACCTACAACGACCGCGGTCAACTGCTGACCGCGAGCGGTGCGGGTGGGGCCACCCGCTACAGCTATGACGCCGACGGCAATATGACGTACCGCGAGACCGGGGCAGGAAGCACCGATTACGGCTATGACAGCACTGGACGCCTCGACCGTGCCTGGGACTCCATCACTGGCAACGAAGTCTGGTACGACTTCGACGCCGCCGGACGTCCGAAGCTGGAGCGCTACGCGATCAAGCCGTCCGGTTCCACAACCTGGACGGAATCGACCCGCCGCAGTTACGACTATGACGACCTCGGACGCCTCAAGAGCGACAAGGTCACTCTGCCGGACGGCACAGGCACCATCGCCTCAACCGACTACACCTACGACCTCGACAACCATCTGAAAGCCAAGAAGACCACCGGCACAGCGGGTGCCGCTGACAACTCCTATACCTACGACGACGCTGGCCGCCTGACCTCCTGGGCGAACGGAAACACGACCACACCGTACGAGTGGGACGATGCCGGGAACCGCACCAAGACCGGTTCGGTTTCTGCGACCTTCGACGCCCGCAACCGCCAACTCACGGACGGCTCACAAACATTCACCTACACCCCACGAGGCACCCTCGCTTCCGTGATCAACGGCGGCACTACGAGGAACCTGACGTTCGACGCCTTCGAGCGGAAGATCACCGACAGCAACCTCACCTACTCCTACGACTCCCTCGACCGCATGCAGACCCGCGGCTCGGCGGCCTTCACCTATGACGGCGGCTCCAACAACCCAGCCACTGACGGCACCAGCAAGTACAACCGCACCCCCGAGGGCTTCCCCCTCTCCATCTCCATCGGCACCACCAAGCAGTGGGCCCTGACCGACCAGCACACCGACCTCGTCGTCGGCCTCACACCCGATGGCACCGCGGTCAACGGCTCCACCGCCTACGACCCCTTCGGCACCGAAACAGCCACCAACGGCACCACCCCCGCCGTCGGCTACCAGTCCGGCTACACCGACCCCACCACCTCCGACGTCAACATGGCGGCCCGCTGGTACCAACCACGCACGGGTTCCTTCAGCTCCCGGGACACGTGGCAGCTGGACCCGGTGCCGTCCGTGCAGGCCAACCGGTACGCCTACGGCAACGCCACACCACTGAACGCTACTGACCCCACGGGACACTTCCCGGTGTGCTGGACGATCACCGGCGCGATAGCGTGCGGGGCGATCGCCGGCATCAACGCCGCGGCCGGCTACGCGCTCACCAAGTGGCTGACCTCGTCGGGTGGCGGCTCGTGGGGAGGTCTGCGTCACGACTATTCCGGCAGCCTCGCCGATTCGCTCAGGAGGCAGTCCCGCAGGTTCTCCGGTCCGTCGGCCGGGTGGTCCGGACTCGTCGACACGGGATACGGCTCTGGCACCTATGGACCCGCCACCCGCAATGTCTGCAACGGAACCTGCACGCAACCGACGAAGCCGCCCAAGCCGCCGATCGACCAGAACCCCAACAACGGAAACAACCCAACCCCCGCGCCCATCCGCCCGCCAGTGGCACCGATCTGGATCTCCGGTGCGTGGTCAGTCGCCTCAGGTGCGGGCACGGCTGCCACGATCACGGCTCAGGCCATGGTCGATCTCGCAGCCATCGCGCTCTTCACGCCGACGGTGCACAACGGAGAAGATCTCTACCCGCTTCCGGACCTTTCCGACGAGCCGGGAGGCGGTAACAATTGGCGGACTCGCAGTGACAAGAAGTGTGACGATGGCCCTGGTACCAGCCCAACGGGACATGTCACGTACCTCCCACGCGAGCGCTACTACGACAACTTCACCGGGCAGAAGGAGTGTCGGGCTACCGGGGTCTTCGGCATCGTCGACCAGCAGGACCTAACGACGAAGAAGCATCCCGGCCCCGGTACGGGAACGGGTGAGAGTAAGCGTCCTCCCGGTTACGAGGAGATCAGAAGCCAGGGGCATTCCCCTAACAACGGACATCTTCAGCCTAAATTGGCAGGCGGTGACGGAAAGGACCTTCGCAACCTTGTCGCGCAATACCGCAGAACCAATAGCCCTTACATCAGGGACGGTATCGAGGGAGATATCCGCAAGTCGCTCGAATCCGGCCATAAAGTAGCCATATATATCAACCCGCACTATGGAAGGCCGAACTCCGGCATCCCGACTAGGATTGAGTACAATTACGCAGATCTGAACACGGGTGTGGCCAAGCACTGTGTGGTCCACCAACTTCCCTCGGGTGGCCGCACCACCGGGTCCGCCAACTGTCCGCAGTGATCTTGAGGATGACGATGCCGCGTGATTTCACCGACCCCGTGACCGGATTGCTGGGGCCGGGGAGGCGTACGGTCCCGCCTCCGGCCCCGGCTTGGGAGGTTCTGGAGGGGCAGTTGGGTGTCCAACTGCCCGACGACTACAAGAAGATCATCGGCAGTTACGCGCCCGTACAACTGAACGGACACCTCTTCCTGGCGCACCCGTCCACCGATCGGTGGAATCTGGGCGATCGGGTCAGAGAGACAGTCGACGCGTTCTCGGGCAGTGACCTGACGGGGGCGGAGTGCCCAGGCTTCCCGGATGGCCCCGTTTTTGGTGGACCGTCTGGCCTCATCCCGCTGGTCGACACTGACCGAGGGGAGTATGTCTTCGGGGTGGTCGATGGGAACTCCGGAGAATGGAGGCTCTTGACTTGCGATGGAGACGAGCAAGATTTTTATGAGTACAAAATGTCGTTCTCTGAATGGCTTTACCGGTATCTGATCGGTGAAGACATGTTCGGTTCCGACAGTGCCGTCTTCTACCCTGGACCAATCCTCTTCGAGAGTCTGCCAATGACTGAGTCGGAGCGGTCGACGAGATGGCACGGCCCTGAACGCGGAATGTGAACCCTTCACGCGGTGCGTACGCGCGGGCCGCAATGACCTGACGCAAGAGCTGGGTGTTCAGTGAGGAAGTGATCCGGATGCGGCGGCCAAGGAGGCGCAGGCAGCCGCATCCGGGGTGGTAGGCGCCGATTCAGCCAAGGCCGCGGGCGGCCTCGATGGCGCGGGAGCTGGTCCAATAAGGTCCACCCGGCGGCCAGGCTGATGACCGGGTTGACCTTCAGGCTGCCGGTGACATTCGCCCAGAGCGGACTGGGCACCGTCGCTCCGGCCGTCCGCGACGAACCTGTGAAAGAAGGCTCGTGGTGCGGTTGGGCGGGCATTGCCTCGCCTCTTCGATAGGACGACGCACCCCCGACCAGCTGGTCGCCTTCGCCACCGTTGCGAATCAGACACTGCACATGCCCTCGCCAAGGGCAGCGCTGGGCTATGCCTTCCAGACGTAAACGTGTGAGGCCACTCCTTCTGGCAACTCTGCGGTCTCGCTGCCGCTGCCAATGAGCAGGGCGCCCGCCGACTCTGTGACGCTCACCACCGAGCCGGGCTGTACACCTGCGCGCCGCAGTGTGTACATCAGCTGAGCGTCGGACTGGATTGGCTCACCGATGTGCCGTACGACGACGCTCTTGCCCTCCACGCCCGGGGCGAGGTCGGACAGTGACACCACACCGTTGTCCAAGAACGGGTCGGCGGTGTCCCTCTCGCCCAGCTCGTCCAGGCCCGGGATGGGGTTTCCGTAGGGCGATTCGGTCGGGTGGCGCAGCAGTTCGAGGATGCGGCGCTCGACGGCCTCGCTCATCACGTGCTGCCAGCGGCAGGCCTCCGTGTGGACCTGCTCCCACTCCAGGCCGATCACGTCGACGAGGAGGCACTCCGCGAGGCGGTGCTTGCGCATCACGCGCGTCGCCAATCGGCGGCCTTCTTCGGTGAGTTCCAGATGGCGGTCTGCGGCGACGGACAGCAGACCGTCGCGCTCCATGCGCGCCACGGCCTGGCTGACGGTCGGCCCGCCCTGGCCGAGCCGCTCTGCGATTCGGGCGCGCACCGGGACTACGCCTTCCTCCTCCAACTCGAGGATGGTGCGGAGATACATCTCCGTCATATCGATCAGTCCGGACGGCACTGGTGCTTGCTGACGGAGCCATGTGCTGCGGCTGTCCGTCTGAGGCTGCTGTGCTTCGGCCCTTAGCGGCGCCTCTTCCGCAACTGGTCCACCAGGAGACGCGGAACCCGTTCCGCCCGGTTCTGATGCATTATTCAAGGCCCAGAGCAGCACGTGGTCGGGGACCTCCTCGCGCCAGGCGTATCCAAAGGATCGCAACAAGCCGACCAGCGCAAGAGTTGCCTTCGCCGCCTCGGCTGTTGACGCACTGTGCGCGATGCGTTCTTGGAGTTCAGCGATCTGCCGGATGATCTGCGCGTCTTCTGTGGGTACCCGTTCGAGGGCACGGCGGGCTTCGGGAGACCCGAGGGATGATTGCCGCATCAGTGTGGCGAAGTCTTCGTCTTCACTCACGTTCTTCACCTCTGTCCCTCAACAGCTTCCGCTGGGCGGCTTTTCGCCAGCGGTGCATGACGCCCTCGATCGCACGAATAGATGTCTCATTGAGGATGTGACAGATCTCCTGCTGGGTGTAGCCATCGAGTGTCAGCGCCACGATGGCTCGTTCGCGTGCTTTCCCCGGGGCGACGTCGTCGAGCATGTCACGCAGCAGATCTCGGCCGACCACCTCCGCTTCCACGCCAGGCAGCGTCTCACTGAGGTAGTGGGGCTGCAGCAGCGCCCTGCGGTGATGCTCTTCGCTCGTGCGATAACTGCGGAACTCGTTCGAGAAATGGTGTAGACAGGCGCCCAGGAAGTAGGTGGTGATACTGGAGCCGCCCTCCAGCGTCCAGTCGCCCTTGACGAGGGCCTTCTCACGGAAGCGGGGCAGCGAAACGGCTACGGTCATGGTCGCCAGTTGATCGCGCAGGTCACTGTCGGTTGCTAACCGTTCGAGGTCATACTCGTGCAGGGCGAGGCCAAAGCCGTGACGCGCAGTCATCGTGAAGATATACCCCGATGACATCCAGGCCCGCAGCACCGAAACGGCATACCGTGCAAGGTTGTTCTCGAACTCGTCGTAGCGGGCGCCCCGGAAGTCGTCCTTGGCCAGCAACTGGATGAGGCGCTGGTCTGCCCTGCGTCGCTGGAGGCTTTCATCACGCTGCCGGGCCGCCGCCTCCGTCGGCGGACCCTCCGTCTCCCCGCAACTGGCAGGTAGTGCGGAGGAGAGCAGGTCCGGCACGGACGTACGAACCGGGTGGAGTTCCGGAGCGTGCGCATCCGCGGATGGTCCGTCCGCGTCACCCTGATGCATACGCAGCCCCCTCTCTTACGGTCGTCCTCCGCCCACCTGCGAGCGTGGGAACGGTGCCAGGCCGCCCCTGAACAGTAAGCGGACGCACCTTATAGGTCATCGGCTCTGGGGCACCCCACGGAATGTTTCCAAGATTCCTTACAGACGAGCACGAGCCCGCAGATCCGTGGGGTGTCCCAGCAGACAAGACATATCAGGTACCGCCCACCTCCTCCTCCGGACAAGGAGTTCTCATGACTCCGGCCTCGCCACCGCCCACCCCGGAACCTGATGACCCCGGCCCCCTGCTCACTGCCCATGCCGCCATCGTTCTCCTGGCAGCCCTACTGGTAGGAGCGATCGCCGGAATTCTGACCCTTCTCAGCACGGGTACCGCAGCCGCAGCTTTACTCGCCGGTATGACTGGCTTTGGCGTGAGTGTCCCTGTACTGCACAAGCTGATCGGCCGTTAGGGCTTCGAAAGCGTTTTCGCTGGCCCACATCCTGCTCGGCGGGACCGTCTGGCTGGCAGTGAAGAGGGGGACCAGCTCAGACGACCCCTCCAACCCAGCTGCCCATTCTCTCTTCGCGCTGCCCGCCGACGCTGCCGGCGGGCAGCGGCACCCCGTGGTTCTGGTCGAGCTGCCGGTCAGCCTGGTGATGATGACGCCGATCGCGCAAGCCCCTTCACGACCGGGACCCACTCGCGGCCCCCGCCGGCGCGGGGGTGCGGGTTATGGCGTCCGCGCCGCTGCACGGCAGCGAGCTGCTCGGCATGGAAGACCAGGAGCTCGCCGACCTCATCCGGCCGGAGCTCGGCGCGCTTGACGCGCTCGCGCCAGTAGTCGGCGATCCGTGCTGGACTGTATCGAGGACAGGTCACTGGCGGGGGCCGACAGAGCCTCGCCATGCTCGCAGGCGACACCCTGCGGCTCGTGCACATGGCGCCGTCCTCCCCCGCCGGCGGGGGAG
>NZ_LIQX01000274.1 GCF_001418475.1 Streptomyces ossamyceticus
CGTGGGGGCCGCGGGCGGAGGCGGACCTGGTTGTGGGGCGGCGGGTCACGGGTGAGGTGATCGGGGTCGATCCGGACCGGGGTGAGGTGCGGATGTCGACGGCGGCCACCCGACACCCGCTGCTCTGGCGGTTTCTGAGGGGGCTTCGGGCGGGGCGGGTGCTGAGCGGCACGGTCGCCTCGATCGAGAGCTTCGGCGTGTTCGTGGCGCTGGACGAGGGGCCGGCGCATCCGATCCACCCCGGCGTCGGGTTCGTCACCTTCCCTGAGCTCTCCTGGCGGTACTTCGAGGACCCCTCGGACGTCGTACGGGTCGGGGAGCGGGTGTCCGGCGCGTTCCTGTACTTCGACACCAGCAACGGCGAGGCGCGGCTGTCCTTGCGGGCGCTGCTGCCGGACCCGTTCCAGGAGTTCGCCGACGCGGTCGCGGTGGGGCAGGTGCTGCGCGGGCGGGTCACCAAGGCGGTCCCGTTCGGGGTGTTCGTGGAGGTCGCCGACGGGGTCCAGGGGCTCGTCCGGCCGGCCGGGCCCACGGCGGAGCGCCCGGCGGCTCCCGAGGGGCTCGGGGTGAAGGGGGAGGAGGTGACGGTGGCCGTCGTCGAGGTCGACCGGGAGCGGCGGACGCTACTGCTGTCCCGGGTGCGGGCGCCGGGCGAGCCGGACGGCGCACCCGGCTCCGGGCGGCCGTCTACTCGGCGATGACGACGCGTTCGACCGCGGCGGTCACCAGCTGCTCCCGCTCGGCCTCCGAGAAGACGTCGGGGAGGGTGAGCTGTTCGACGATCAGCCAGTTCAGGGTGAGCATGAGGAGTTTGACGGCCATGGCGTCGCCGGGGAGGCCGGACGCCTCGTGGTAGGCGACGTTGGCGTCGACGTCGGCGCGGACGCGTTCGGTGAGGACCTTGCGCAGCTCGGGGCGGCGGGTCGCCTCCAGACGGAGTTCGAGCAGTGCGAGGTAGCCGGTGCGGAAGGAGGCGATCCGGCCGACGAGTTCGCGCATCAGCTCCACGTACGTCTCCCGGTCGCGGCCGGCGGCCCGCTGGCGGGCGATGGTGGCCTCGTCGGGCTGGAGCCGCTCGTAGACGCGGGCGCCGGCCTGGGTGAGGAGGTCGTCGCGGTTGGCGAAGTAGTTGGACGCGGTGCCGCCCGGGACGGCGGCTTCGGCGTCCACCGCGCGGAAGGTGAGGCCGCGGGCGCCTTCCCTGGCCAGGACCTCGATCGCCGCGTCGACGAGGGCGGCGCGGCGCTGGTCGTTCCGTCTCACCATTCACACCACTCCATGCGTAGTACTACGTGTGGGACACTTCAGCAGAGTACTGCGCGGGAGTGGCGCGCCGCGCCCGCGGGCCACCGGGCTGCCGGCCTGCTAGTCGGTCGTGTCCGGCGCCTCGGCCGCGCCCGGCGTCCCGTCCGCCCCCGGGGTCGGCTCGAACCCCTGCACCCCCGCCACGAAATGGTCGAACTCCCCTGCCTGGACGCCCAGGACGAACGCGTCCCACTTGCGGCGGTTGGTGGTGACGACGACCTCGGGGGCGCTGGTCTCGCGGATGTAGACGGGGGCCTCCGGATCGTCCTCGCCGTCCCCCTCGCCGAAGGCCAGCTCGAACCAGGGGCCGGGGCCGGTGGCGTCCTCGGGGGCCGCGCGGATCCAGTCGAGATCCGGGGGGATGTCGGGCATGGCGGTTCTCCTTGTGGACGAAGGGGACGGAGTGCCCTGAGTGATCATTCCTAAGAAGGAGGGCCGCCTCTACACTTACCGTCGGCGGACTCGCGGGCGGTGAGGGGCGGTTGACGGTGCGTAAGGCATGGATCGTGGTGATCTCCGCTGTCGGCGCCGGACTCGCTTTCGTCATGGTGCTGGTCGTCGGTGTCTATCTGGTCGCCGGGAACCTCGCGAGCGGGGTCGGCGGAAAGGCCGTCGGGCTGGCCAAGGGTGCCGTTCCCGCGGCGTACCAGCCTCTCGTGCAGAAATGGGGCAATCTGTGCGACGCCATCAATCCGGCGTTGCTGGCGGCCCAGCTGTACCAGGAGAGCGGGTTCAACCCGAAGGCGCAGAGCCCCGCCGCGGCCCAGGGGATCGCGCAGTTCATTCCGGGGACGTGGGCGTCGCACGGGCTGGACGGTGACGGGGACGGCGACCGTGACGTCTGGGACCCGAATGACGCGATTCCGTCGGCCGCCTCGTACGACTGCAAGCTCGCCTCGTACGTGAAGGACGTACCCGGAGATCCGACCGCGAACATGCTCGCTTCCTACAACGCGGGCGCGTACGCCGTCATCAAGTACGGGGGCGTCCCGCCGTACAAGGAGACCCAGAACTACGTCAGGACGATCACGACGCTGTCGGAGAGCTTCGCCGCGCCCACGAGCCGTGTCGATCCGAGCGAGCAGGCGGCGGGCGCCATCGCGTACGCCCAGAAGAAGCTCGGCACGCTCTACCTCTGGGGCGGCAACGGCACCGCTGACCAGGGTGGACGCTTCGACTGCTCGGGGCTGACGAAGGCGGCGTACGCGAGTGTGGGGATCACGCTGCCCCGTGTCGCGAACGATCAGTACAACGCCGGGCCGCACCCCTCGCGGGAGGAGCTGCTGCCGGGTGATCTCGTCTTCTTCTCCGACGATCTCACCAACTCCCGCGCCATTCGGCACGTCGGGATTTATGTGGGGGGCGGATATATGATCAACGCCCCGCGGCCGGGCGCGGTCATCCGGTTCGACCCGATTGACACCCCCGACTACTTCGGGGCCACCCGGGTCACCGAAGATGGCGCGAAAGCGCTGCCCAAGACCGTCTGACGGGTCCGTAATTCTCCGTGAACCCCTGCCCTGAGCTGCGGCGACGCGTCTCTCTTCGATAACGTCTGAGTGATCATTCAGTGGAGGGTGGAACGCATTGGAGAGAAGTGTGCGTTCCTATTTGACGTAGCGCGTTGACGCCTACGGACACCACGGGGGTGGCAACAGCGCGGCGCACGTACGGGTGCGGTCGCGAGAACGATGACGAAAGGGCCGCAGCACGATGGCTGGACTCGCCGCGCATGCCGCACTTGCCGCTGATTCCGGATCCAATCCCGACGTCGAGCTGCTCTACGACATCAATGGCCTGGCCAAGGACGCCCCGACCTGGCTCGACCGGGTCATGGAGTTCGTCGGCGAGTACGGCCTGCTGTTCGCCATGGTGCTGCTGATCCTGTGGTGCTGGTGGGGCGTGCGCAAGCGCGGTGGCGAGGACGCGGCCTCGTCCGTGGCCGCGCTGGCGTGGGCGCCGCTGGCCGCCGGTATCGCCGTACTGATCAACGTGCCGATACGGGGGTTCGTCGAGCGGCCCAGGCCCTTCCTCGACCACGAGGGGCTGGAGGTGCTCGTCTCCGGCAAGACCGACTACTCCTTCGTGAGCGATCACGCGACCCTGATCATGGCGATGGCGGTCGGACTCTTCGTCGCCAACCGGAAGTTCGGCCTGATCGGCCTCGTCATCGGCCTCCTCGGCGGTTTCATCCGGGTCTACATGGGCGTGCACTACCCGACCGACGTGATCGGCGGCTTCGCGCTCGGCACCGCGGTCGCCCTGCTCCTCTCGCCGCTCGCCATGGCGCTGCTGACGCCGCTGATGAAGGCCATCGAGCGGTCGCCCCGCGTGGGGTGGCTCGTCCGGGCGCGCGGGCGTGACGGTCAGCGCGCGGTGATCCCGGGCGCGCGGGTCGAGACGTCCTCCACGGAGGAGCGGGACCTGGCTGCGTAGCCGCGACCGCCGGCCCGACACGGCCGAACGGCCCCCTCACCGCGTGCCGGTGAGGGGGCCGTCGTCATGGGGCCGCCGCGGGCCCCGGTGAGCGCTACAGGGCCTGCGGGAAGGTGAAGAAGCGCTTGGGGTCGTACTTCTTCTTCAGGGTGGTCAGCCGGCCGGCCGCGTCCCCGTAGTACGCCTTCCTCCAGTCCGTGAGGGTGGGGTCGGTGTAGTTCTGGTAGGCGGCGCCGGAGGCGTGGCGGGACATCGACTTGTGGGCGCCGTCCAGCCAGGACTGGGCGGCCGTGCCGGAGGTGCCGGGCTTCCAGGAGACGAGGTACTGGGCCAGCATCCGCGAGCGGCGGTGGACGAAGGCCGTCGCCGTCGGCGAGACGCGGTTCACCTGGCCGCCGAGCGCGGTGAGGGCGATGCTGCCCGCGCCGCCCTTCACTCCGGTGATCCGGGTCAGCAGGGTCTGGATGCCCGCCGAGGAGATCGAGCGGTCGAAGAAGTCCGAGCGGGCGGCGTACGTCTCACGCCCCAGCCTGCCCTTGGGCGAGCGGCCGGGCGTCGTGCCGGGCAGATGGCACTGGGCGTCCTCGGCGAAGGACCCGCAGCCCGCGTAGCCCTCCATGGCGTCCTCGTACGTACGGCGCTTGAGGGAGACGCTGCGGGCCGGGGCGCCCACCCGGTCGGCGAGCCGGTCGACGGCGTTCTGGAGCTCGCCGTAGGTGCCGAGGGAGAAGGCGGCGACGGAGACGGTCGGGTTGCCGCCGGCCGACTTCGCGATGTGGCACGACGACCAGATCTCGTCGGCCTGGGCGGGCCCCCACTCCTGCCACGCCTTCAGGACGGCGGCGGCCCTGGACCAGGGCCAGGTGAGGTACGCGGTGACGCCGGGAGGGGCCGCGTGGGTCTTGAAGCGGAGTTCGGTGACCACGCCGAAGTTGCCGTTGCCGGCGCCGCGCAGGGCCCAGAAGAGGTCCTGGTTGGTGGTGGCGTTCGCCACGAGCTGCTTGCCGTCCGCGGTGATGAGGGTGGCCTGGGTGAGGCTGTCGCAGGTCAGGCCGTAGGCGCGGGACGTCACCCCGTGGCCGCCGCCGAGGGTGAGGCCGGAGACGCCGACGGTGGGGCAGGAGCCGGCGGGGATGGTGACGCCCTTGGCGGCGAGCGCGCGGTAGACGTCGATGAGCTTCGCGCCGGCGCCGATCACGGCCTCGCCGCCGGAGGCGCCGACCTTGTTGAGCTTGGAGACGTCGACTATCAGCCGGCCGTTGCCGGAGGACCAGCCGGCGTAGGAGTGGCCGCCGTTGCGTATCGCGACCTTGAGGTCGTGGGCCCTGGCGTAGGCGAGGGTGGTGCGGATGTCGTCGGGGTGGGCGACATAGGCGACGGCGGTGGGCTTCAGGGTGTCGAATCGGGTGTTGTAGAGCTGACGGGCCGTCGTCCACGCCTTGTCGCCGGGGCGGACGAGCGGCCCGTCGAGGTCGCGGGCGAGGGCGGCCCAGTTGACCGCCGTGGGCTTCGAGCCCGCGCCGTGGGCCGTCGTCCGCAGGGAGGCGTTCGTGGCCGTGGCCGAGGCGTCGGAGCCGCCTGTGGAGCTGCAGGCCGAGGTGGTCAGTGCGGTGAGTGCGGCCGCACCGCCGCCGATGAACGTACGCCGTTCCATGTGCGCCTCCCAGTGCGCCGCGAGTTGGGGTCGTGAGACGAGACGGGGGTTGGTGGGGGTGGGGTTCCCTCCGCCGCCGCGCGCCTTCGGGTGCCTGCCGGATCGGGGACGTCCATGAGCTCGGGTTCCCGAAGTCGTCGCGCGTGTGCGGGCGCCTGCTGGTTTCCCGCGCGGTTCCCCGAGCCCTCTGCCCAGTCCGGGTGGACGTGTCTGGTATGCGTGGAGTTTCCTTTTATTGAGGATTTCTCCACCTGCGAATTGCATAGATGCCGATCGACCCCGCACCGCAGGGTGTCAGTGCGCGTGGGTGTTCGGTCCAGAGGGGGGTGGCCGCCGTAAGCATTCCGTTACCTCACCGCACTGTCGGCAGGGGTTCACTCGCCGTTCACTTCCGTCCATCGGCGGCTTCACCTGATCTGCCTAATTTCGGCCTTACCCGGTGCGGGATGGGGCCGAGAACGCGGCCCCGCCTCCCGTGACGACAGCAGCCTGAGGGACGACGGTGCCCGCAAGATGCACTCCTGAGGCTGATACGACGACTTCGCACGCCGCCATGTGGACGGCGGCTCCTGGAAGGAACCCCCGAAAGTGAAGCTTCAGCGCAAGAACCGGCTGCGCGCCCTTTCTCTCGGTGCTGTCGCCGTCACCGGCGCCCTGACCCTGACGGCTTGTGGGTCGGACGACACGGGCGGCAGCAACGCGGGCGGCAGCACGGCGCCGGCCAACAGCAAGATCGACTGCGGCGACGCCAAGGGCCAGCTGCTGGCTGACGGCTCTTCCGCGCAGAAGAACGCCATCGACGCCTGGGTCAAGCAGTACACGGCCTCCTGCAAGAGCGTCCAGATCAACTACAAGGGCAGCGGTTCGGGCGCCGGTATCACCGCGTTCACCCAGGGCCAGGTCGCCTTCGCCGGTTCCGACTCCGCGCTGAAGCCGGAAGAGGTCACCGCCTCCAAGGAGGTCTGCAAGGGCGGTCAGGGCATCGACCTGCCGATGGTCGGCGGCCCGATCGCGGTCGGCTACAACGTCCCGGGCGTCGACGGCCTGGTCCTGGACGCCAAGACCCTCGCCCTGATCTTCGACAGCAAGATCACCAACTGGAACGACAAGGCCATCGCGGCGCTGAACCCCGACGCGAAGCTGCCCGACCTCAAGATCCAGCCGTACCACCGCTCGGACGAGTCCGGCACCACGGACAACTTCACCAAGTACCTGATCGCCGCCGCTCCCGACCAGTGGAAGTACGAGGGCGGCAAGGCGTGGCAGGCCAAGGGCGGCCAGTCCGCGCAGGGCTCCTCCGGTGTCGCGCAGGGCGTGAAGGAGACCAAGGGCGCCATCTCCTACATGGAGCTCTCCTACGCCAAGGACGGCATGAGCACGGTCGACATCAAGACCGGCGCCACCGAGCCGGTCAAGGCGACCGTCGAGAACGCCACCAAGGCCATCTCCGAGGCCCAGGTCGTGGGCACCGGCAAGGACCTCGCGCTGAAGCTGAACTACACGCCGACCGCCGAGGGCGCCTACCCGATCACCCTCGTCACCTACGAGATCGTCTGTGACAAGGGCAACAAGGCGGACACCCTGCCCGCCACCAAGTCCTTCCTCACCTACATCGCCTCCGAGGACGGTCAGGGCCTGCTCGCCGACGCCGGCTACGCCCCGATGCCCGAGGAGATCATCACCAAGGTCCGCAGCACCATCTCGGGCCTGAGCTGACCTGAGTGCGGCCCAGCCCCCACCGGGACTGGGCCGCACCGTCCGGTGCACCGCCGCCAGGAGCCGTTCCGCCACCGCGGACGGCTCCGCCCCGAGTCGCCGTCCGCACGACGACGGCTCCGCAGACCGGAGAACCTGATGGACATATCCACGACCAAAGACACTCCACTCCCCTCCACACCGCCGCCGCCCGCCGCGGAGGAGAAGCGCGCCGCCCGCGGCGCCACCCGCCCCGGCGACCGGATCTTCCTCGGCCTCTCCCGCGGCTCCGGCATCTTCCTGCTGGCGATCATGGCGGCCATCGCCGTGTTCCTCAGCTACCGCGCCGTGCTCGCGATCGGCAAGGACGAGGGCAACTTCTTCACCACCTTCGAGTGGAACCCCACCGGCAACCCGCCGGTCTTCGGTATCGCGGTGCTGGCCTTCGGCACCATCGTGTCGTCGATCATCGCGATGGCCATCGCGGTCCCGGTCGCCGTCGGTATCGCCCTGTTCATCACGCACTACGCCCCCCGCAGGCTGGGCGGCCCCATCGCGTACGTGGTCGACCTGCTCGCCGCCGTGCCGTCCATCGTGTACGGCCTCTGGGGCGCCCTCGTGCTCGTCCCGCAACTCGACGGCCTCTACGGCTGGCTGAACGACTACCTCGGCTGGACCGGCGTCTTCGAATGGCAGGGCGGCGCGCCCCGTTCGATGCTCACCGTCGGCATCCTGCTCGCGATCATGATCCTGCCGATCATCACCAACGTGAGCCGCGAGGTCTTCCGCCAGGTCCCCCAGATGCACGAGGAGGCCGCGCTGGCCCTCGGCGCCACCCGCTGGGAGGTCATCCGCATGGCCGTCCTGCCCTTCGGGCGCTCCGGTGTCATCTCCGCCTCGATGCTCGGCCTCGGCCGCGCCCTCGGCGAGACGATGGCCGTCGCGATGGTCCTGTCCTCCAGCTTCGAGATCAACCTCAGCCTGCTCGACCCGGGTGGCGGCACCTTCGCCCAGAACATCGCCAGCAAGTTCAGCGAGGCCACCGAGATGGGCCGGGACGCGCTCATCGCCTCCGGTCTGGTCCTGTTCGTCATCACCCTGCTGGTCAACGGCGCGGCCCGCCTGATCATCGCCCGCCGCAAGGAGTTCTCGGGGGCCAACGCATGAGCAACGCAACTCTCTCCGACCGGCGCCCCAGCACCCTGCGCGCCGCGTCCCTGCCCAAGTGGTTCTCCTGGGCGGTCGCCGCCGCCTCCGTCGCCCTGGGCCTCGGCGTCTCCGCCGCCCTGGGCCTGGAGAGCTCCATCCAGTGGGCACTGATCGCGGGCGTCCTCTTCGTCGCCGGGACGTTCGGCATCGCCGCCCGCGTCGAGGGCAAGCGACAGGCCAAGGACCGGGTCGCGACCAGCGTCGTCTGGGTCGCGTTCCTCCTCGCCGTCATCCCGCTGGCCTCCCTCGTCTGGGAGACCGTCAGCCGCGGTGTGAAGGTCCTCGACACCTACTTCCTCACGCACTCGATGGGCGTGGTCGCCGACACCGAGCCCGGCGGCGGCATCTACCACGCCATCCTCGGCACCCTGGAGCAGGTCGGTCTCGCCACCCTGATCTCCGTGCCGATCGGTGTGCTGACCGCGATCTACCTGGTCGAGTACGGCCGCGGCAAGCTCGCCAAGGCCGTCACCTTCTTCGTCGACGTCATGACGGGTGTCCCGTCGATCGTCGCGGGCCTGTTCATCCTCAGTACCTGGATCCTGATCCTGGACATGGGCCCCTCCGGTTTCGCCGGCGCGATGGCGCTGACCATCCTGATGCTGCCGGTCGTCGTCCGCTCCACCGAGGAGATGCTCAAGCTCGTCCCGAACGAGCTGCGCGAGGCCTCGCTGGCGCTGGGCGTGCCGAAGTGGCGCACGATCCTCAAGGTGGTGCTCCCGACCGCGATCGGCGGTATCACGACGGGTGTGATGCTCGCGGTCGCCCGTATCGCCGGTGAGACCGCCCCGGTCCTGCTGCTGGTGTGGGGTTCGAACTTCATCAACTCGAACCCCTTCTCCGACCCGCAGGCGTCACTGCCGATGTACATCTACCTGCAGTACGCCAACAGCGGCGGCTCCGGAGCGGCGTACGACCGTGCGTGGGCGGCGGCCCTGACACTCATCGCCTTCATCATGATCCTGAACCTGGCGGCCCGCGGCATCGCCCGCTGGAAGGCTCCCAAGACCGGTCGCTGACGCGGCCATACAGCGACCAGTTCCCCAGCGAATTCCCCGCGAATTCCTCGCGAAAGAAGCAGTGATTCACATGGCCAAGCGAATCGACGTCAGCGGCCTCAACGCCTATTACGGTTCCTTCCGGGCCATCGAGGACATCTCGATGACCGTCGAGCCCCGCACCGTGACGGCCTTCATCGGCCCCTCCGGCTGCGGCAAGTCCACCTTCCTGCGCACCCTGAACCGGATGCACGAGGTCACGCCGGGTGGCCGCGTCGAGGGCAAGGTCATGCTCGACGACGAGGACCTGTACGGCGCCGGGGTCGACCCGGTGTCGGTGCGGCGTGAGGTCGGCATGGTGTTCCAGCGCCCCAACCCGTTCCCGACGATGTCGATCTACGACAACGTGGCGGCCGGTCTGAAGCTCGTCGGCGGCAAGAAGAAGTCCGAGATGGACGACGTCGTCGAGAAGTCCCTCAAGGGCGCCAACCTCTGGAACGAGGTCAAGGACCGCCTGGGCAAGCCGGGCTCCGGGCTCTCCGGCGGTCAGCAGCAGCGGCTCTGCATCGCCCGGGCGATCGCGGTCGAGCCGAACGTGCTGCTCATGGACGAGCCCTGCTCGGCCCTGGACCCGATCTCCACGCTCGCCATCGAGGACCTCATCGGTGAGCTGAAGGAACGGTTCACGATCGTCATCGTGACGCACAACATGCAGCAGGCGGCCCGTGTCTCGGACCGTACGGCGTTCTTCAACCTGGCGGCCGTCGGGCAGCCGGGCAAGCTGATCGAGATCGACGACACCGAGCGGATCTTCTCCAACCCGTCGGTGCAGGCCACGGAGGACTACATCTCCGGCCGCTTCGGCTAGGCCGCCGGCTCGGCCGGAGGGAGCCGTCGTCCCGGCTTCCGTCCGGCCTCGGGAACCCCTCGTGGTGCTGCATGGCGGTGCCGCCACGAGGTAGGTAAAGGGCCCGTCCCCCAACTCCCGGGGGACGGGCCCGCGCCCTTTTCCGACGGTGTTCCCGTCAGAGGAACGCCAGGTTCACTATCCAGAAGCTGGCCGCGGCGACGACGGCGGCCGCCGGCATGGTGATGAACCAGCCGAGGACGATGTTCTTGGCGACGCCCCAGCGGACCGCGTTCACCCGCTTGGTGGCGCCGACACCCATGATCGCCGAGGTGATGATGTGGGTCGTCGAGATGGGGGCCTTGAAGATGAAGGCCGTGATGAACATGATCGACGCGCCGGTGGTCTCCGCGGCGAAGCCCTGCGGCGGGTCCAGTTCGATGATCTTGCGGCCCAGGGTGCGCATGATGCGCCAGCCGCCCGCGTACGTGCCGAGGGACAGCATGACGGCACAGACGATCTTCACCCAGATCGGGATCGGGTCGCCGTAGTCCTCGACGTCCGCGATGACCAGGGCCATCACCACGATGCCCATCGTCTTCTGGGCGTCCTGGAGACCGTGGCCGAGGGCCATGCCGGCCGCCGACACGGTCTGCGCGATACGGAAGCCGTGCTTGGCCTTGTGCGGGTTGGCCCGGCGGAAGATCCACATGATCGCCGCCATCACCAGGTAGCCGACGACCAGGCCGACCACCGGGGAGACGAACATCGGGATGACGACCTTCTCCAGGACGCCGGACCAGTAGACCGTCGTTCCGCCCGCGAGGGCCGCGCCCACCATGCCGCCGAACAGCGCGTGGCTGGAGGAGGACGGCAGGCCGAAGTACCAGGTGACGAGGTTCCAGGTGATCGCGCCGACGAGGGCGGCGAAGAGGATGCCCATCCCCTTCGAGCCCTCCGGCGTGGAGATCAGCCCCTCGCTGACGGTCTTGGCGACCCCGCTGCCCAGGAAGGCGCCCACGAGGTTCATGACCGCGGCCATGGCGAGGGCCGCGCGTGGGGTGAGTGCCCGGGTCGAGACCGAGGTCGCGATCGCGTTCGCGGAGTCGTGGAAGCCGTTGGTGTACGTGAAGAAGAGCGCGACCCCGATGGTCACGACCAGAGCGAAGGTGTCCATGAAGGGCTCAGGACTCCTTGACCGCGATGGTCTCCACCGTGTTGGCCACGTGCTCGAAGGCGTCCGCCGCCTCCTCCAGCACATCCACGATCTGCTTGAGCTTCAGGACCTCGATGGCGTCGTACTTGCCGCTGAAGAGATGGGCGAGCAGCTTGCGGTGGATCTGGTCCGCCTGGTTCTCCAGCCGGTTCACCTCGATCCAGTACTCGGTGAGGTTGTCCATGGTGCGGAGGTTGGGCATCGCCTCGGCCGTCAGTTCGGCCGCGCGTGCCAGGACCTCGATCTGCTGCTCGACGCCCTTCGGGAGGTCCTCGACGCTGTAGAGGACGACCAGGTCGACGGCCTCCTCCATGAAGTCCATGATGTCGTCGAGGGACGACGCGAGGGAGTAGATGTCCTCGCGGTCGAACGGTGTGATGAACGAGGAGTTCAGCTGGTGGAAGATCGCATGGGTGGCGTCGTCACCGGCGTGCTCGGCTGCCCGCATGCGCTCCGCGATCTCGGCCCGGGCAGACGTGTCCGCCCCGAGCAGTTCCATGAGGAGCTTCGAGCCTGTGACGATGTTGTCCGCGGAGGCGGCGAACATGTCGTAGAAGCTCGTCTCCCTGGGGGTCAGACGAAAGCGCACAAGGGGTCCTCGGGGTGCATCGGTTTCGGTCAGGGTGATGCTAAGTGCATCATCCGGCCACGGCTAATGGGCCGTCCCCCAGTGTCGCCCATCAGGCAACGGCGTCGACAGGGGGGCTGCCCGGAGGCCATATACCCGCCAAAGTTCGTTACGATATACCCAGTAGGGGTATATGTCTGGAGGACGCGATGACGACCACCGGGGCCGGCGCGGAAGCGCCCTCCGTCGCGGACGCCGTGGAGCCGCCTGTCGTGACCGACCACGACCATGGAATCCATGGGTATCACCAGCAGAAGGGCGAGCATCTCAAGCGGCTGAGGCGCATCGAGGGTCAGATCCGAGGGCTCCAGCGGATGGTCGACGAGGACGTCTACTGCATCGACATACTCACGCAGGTCTCCGCCTCCACCAAGGCCCTGCAGTCCTTCGCGCTGCAACTGCTGGAGGAACACCTGCGGCACTGCGTCGCCGACGCGGCCCTCAAGGGGGGTGCCGAGGTCGACGCGAAGGTGGAGGAGGCCACGAAGGCCATCGGCCGGCTGCTGCGGACCTGAGCGCCGCCCGGCCGTCCGGTGATCGAGTTTCGGCCACCGTCGTCTGCTCGGGGGAGGGCTACGGGGCGTCCTGGGCGCGCTCTTCCCCCACGCGGAGGACTTCGTCGATGCGGTCGGGGCTGAGGCGGTCCCCGTCGGTGGCCGAGGCGGCGATGATCAGTTCACCGCAGAGCTCGATCTCGGCGAGGGCCACGTGGTCATGGACCGCCGTACCGCCTGCCGGAGCCACGCGCATCACCTCTTCTCCGCCGTCACCGACTTCCTAGGGTAGGCAGCGGCCCACAGGCCGCGCATGGCACCAACGGGCCATTTCCGGCCCCGCACTTTCCCCGAGGGCGTGCCCCGGACCGCCGGGGGCCCTAGTCCTCCGCGATCTTCCCCGCGTAGATGTCCTCCGGTCGCGGCAGCCGTACCGTGACGTGGACGCCGAAGTCGTACAGCAGGGTCGTCGAGGCGACGGCCACCGAGTCCTGCTGTCGGCCGTTGACGAAGCTGAACCGGTGGCGGACCTTGCGGATCCGGCCCTCGTCGTCGAGGTACGCGTCGAAGGGGACCGTGGCGGTGGCGAACCCACGGGCCGCGGCGCGCAGTGGGGCCCGGTTGCCCGCGGAGGCGGCGCGGGAGGCGGCGGTGAGGTCGG
The DNA here is from genome assembly GCF_001418475.1 of Streptomyces ossamyceticus. Lineage (GTDB taxonomy): Bacteria > Actinomycetota > Actinomycetes > Streptomycetales > Streptomycetaceae > Streptomyces > Streptomyces ossamyceticus. Next base: position 13,144 of record NZ_LIQX01000274.1, read on the forward strand.
CGGTGCCGCGGTAGTGGCTCACGGGGGTGCCGTCGATCTCGGCCCGCCCGACGTAGGTCGCGGAGCGGGCGCCGCGCAGCACCTCGGCGGCGGCGAGCGGGTCGGTGGCGCCGCCGGTGACCAGGTTGCCGTCGGAGAGGGTGCCGGTGTCGACGCGGACCCATTTGTCGGCGGGGACACCCGCGCCCCGGTTCTTCATGAACAGCGCGCCGGGGGTGAGGAGTTCGGTGATGGGGTGGTGCTCGCTGGTGCCGGCCGGGTCCTGCGGCAGCAGCACCTTCAGCCGGCCGAGCTGTCTGCCGTAGTCGTAGACGCCCTCGCCGTGGATGGTGACGCGGGTGCCGCCCGTCGCCATCTCCATCTCCGTACGGGTCTTGGAACTGCCCGCGCGGACGAGGGTGGGGGCGGCGCGGTGGAGGAGGTCGACGGGGTCGGAGGCGGCGGGGTCGTCGCCGGGGGCGCCGGGTGCGCAGCCCAGGGGAGAGACGAGGAGTCCCGCCGCGACGACCACCGAGCCCGCCCTGCTGTGCCGCCGCGTCACCATCGCCCGCAAACCCCCGTGCCGGTCCGTACCGGGTCCTCCTGCCGTTCGGTTAACGACGGGTAGGGGCGGTCGTCACGCGGGTGCCTCCGCCACGTGCGGGGACGCGAGTTGGTGAGACGTTCACCTGCCTTGGGTAACGTCACCGTGTGGCACAGCACGACGAGGCGGTATTACCGCAGGAGCACCGCACGACGACCGTCGAACAGGGCCGTTTCTGCGTGGCCCGCTGCGTCTGCGGATGGCGCGGCCCGGCGCGCAGGGCCCGCAGTCTGGCCCGGACCGACGCCGAGGGGCACGCCGCCGCGGGGTGAGGGGCGTGC
>NZ_LIQX01000275.1 GCF_001418475.1 Streptomyces ossamyceticus
ACGTACGAGGCATCCTCCCCGCCCCCGAAGGCCGCCCCGCGCTCCGCCTCGCGACAGGCCGCCGCAAGGCCGCACCCCCCGACTTCCGCCTCTACGAGATCCCGCTGGACCGGGCCGGGGAGCCCGTCACCCCGCACCACATGCTCGCGCTCCTCCGCGCGGCCCACCGAGGCACCCACCTCTACTCGTCGAGCCGCGTCGAGGAGACGATGGGCATGACGGTGATCCACCTGGACCCGTCGCAAGACCCGACGGCGAAGGAACCCGCCGCCCACCGCCGGCTCTCCCTCCTCACGTCCCTGACCTGCCCCGCAACGGACGACCTGCCCTTCCTGCCCCTGGTCGGCTTCCTCCCCACGGCCCCCGGCACCGTCCGCCTCTACCTGGCCCCGCCCTCGGCACCGGGCATCGTGGCAGCGGACGTACGCCTCTCCGGCCCCCTGACGGCGATCGAGGCGGTGCTCCCGTCCGTGCTCCGCGAGAAGGAGCGCCGACGGAAGGACAAGGGGGACCCGCACTGTTGGCGTCGGGTGGATTTGAGGGACTGGTAGAGACGGACGATGCCGGGGGCCGTCCCCTCGCGGAAGCCAGGGGGACGCCGACAGGTCACGTACGCGGCGGCTCGGCGGGACGAAGGTGGTCGGGACGAAGGTCGGCGACGAGCCGGAACCGTTCCAGGACGGCCGGTGTGGTGTCGTCCACGGTGAAGCCGGGGTCCCCCAACGCGGCACGCATCTCCTGGCTGTGCCAGAACCGTTCGTGAGCCTCCCGCCACTCGGCCACGCTGGTGTGTCCCTCCCCTTCGTCCACGACATGGGCGAGGTCCACGTCCGCCAGCGGGACGACACGCACGCCGGTCACCTCGATGACGGCGACGGGCAGCTCGTCGGAGTCCACGACCACGGAACGGTCCCCGACGACCGGCAGTGCCTCCCCCTCGTGCTCGTAGTCGACGACGAGCCCGGTGGTGGAGGTCTTGGCCCCGTCGAGGATGGCGCCGACGAGCCGATCCCGCAACGGACCGGGAAAGGCGAACTCGGCGGTGGGCAAGGAGCCGAACTCCGCGGCCGACCTGTGTTCCGCACGAGCGACCGACCCCTCGCCAGTGACCGGCCCCCCTTCCTCGTCCTCCTCCGCTTCCTTCACCGAACCCGCCCTGCTCATAGCGGCGCGCTCGGACGCACTACGAAGGACGCAGAACTCATTGCCTTCGGGATCGGCGAGGACGGCCCAGCCGGCCCCGTCCGGCTGCCGTTGATCGGCGACGAGTGTGGCTCCGAGCCCCAATAGCCGCTCGACCTCCTCCTCCCGTGAGGTGGTGGGCCGCAGGCACAGATGGAGCCGGTTCTTGACGGTCTTGGGCTCCGGCACCTGGTTGAAGTAGAGGACCGGCCCCTCGGACAGCATCACTTGCGTCTCGTGGTCGCCCGGCCGTGCGTCGGGATGCACGGGACAACCGGTCACCGCGCTCCAGAACCGAGCCAACTCGTAGGCGTCCGCACAGTCGATCGCCACGTTCTCCAGTACCGAGGTCATGCCGGTGAGCCTGGCGGAGCGAAGACACGCCCCGCCACCGAATTCAGGTGGGCCCTATCGCAACCGACCGGATGGGTACCGCACCCCCGCCGACTGAGTAGGAGCACTCAGGCCCGCGGACGGAGCCAGCGCCGACGATGAGGATCACCCTTCACACCACTCCTCACACTCATCGACGTGCAAGTCCGGGAGACCCGCATGCTCAGCCGCCTCGCCGACGTCCTGGTACCGACCGTAGGACGCCTCACGGTGACCGCCGACGCGGACGCCGTGCTGGCGCCGGGCAGCATCATCGCCGCCAACCACACGTCGCTCGCCGACCCGGCCATAGTCCTGGCCGCGCTGCACCGCCTGGACGTCCACCCGGTGGTGATGGCGGCGGCGGGCCTGTGGCGCATCCCGCTGCTGGGCCGCGCCCTCAGCCGCGAGGGCCACATACCGGTCCACCGCAACGACCCCCGCGCCGCCCGGGCCCTGGACCACGCCGCAGCCGCGCTGCGGGAAGGCCGCCTGATCCTCATCTACGCCGAGGGCGGCATCCCCACCCGCAAGGACGCGTCCGAAGCGGCCCCGGCCCCGTTCCGCACGGGCCTCTCCCGCCTGGCCCAACGCACCGGCGCGCCCGTCATCCCCGTCGGCCAGGCCGGCGCCCGCCGCGTCACGTCGGGCAACCCGGCGAAGCAACTGGCAGGCCTGGCGACGGCCCCACTCCGACGCCCGGAACTGCACGTCCATGTGGGGGCACCGGTCAGACTGTCCGGCGACAGCGCCACGAGCACGAGGCAGGCGCACGGCGCGGTCACGGCAGCTTGGCAGACGGCGGCGGCGCAACTCGGAGAGTCTGCGGCGCTGGCGGCGTAGGGCGTTTCGGGAGCGTATCCGTGGTGGTGCCGGCGCGGGAATGAGGCCCGCGTTCAACTTCTGACCGACAGGGACGCCCGGCCGCGCCCGCCCGGCGGAGCACGGTCGCCATCGACCCGAAGCACCCTGGAAAAACTTTCCCGGATTCCTGTCACATCTCCGTACGCCCATCCGTCAGTGCTGTGAGGACGCCAACCAGGCGGATCCATGCCGGTGCAAGCCGATGCGAAGCCCGATGCGAAGGAGAGCAGTCATGACGAACACCTCTATCTCCCGGATGCCCAACCCGGCCGAGTTCGTGCCCGAGTTGAATGACATCAGCGCCGCCCTCTTCCGAGCCACGGGCAACCGCTCGGTGCCGCGCACGACGATGAGCCTCGTCCACCTGCGCGCCGGGCAGATCGTCGGCAACACCTACCTGACCATCCTGAACACCGGTTTCCTGCGCAAAGCCGGGGTGTCCGAGGAGCGCATCACCGCCGTCTCCTCCTGGCAGGACGCCCCGTACTTCACCGACGCCGAGCGCGCCGCCCTCGCCCTTGTGGAGGCCACCCTCCAGCCGGCCCCGCACGGCAAGGAGCGCGTCTCCGACGAGCTGTACGCCGAGGTGGCGAAGCACTACGACGAGAAGGCGCTGGCCACCCTCACCATCGCGATCGGCCAGATCAACTTCTTCATCGCCCTGGCCGTCATCGGCAAGCCGCAGCCGGTCACGTCCCTCGCGGACGAGCAGTGGGACTGAGAGGGGCCGCCCCAGGCCCCGCTGACGGACACACCAAGCCGCCGGGGCGCCGCCCATGGGCGCTTCGACTCCGTCGCACCGCAATTGCTTCGCCCGGGGGCACGCGAGATTCGTATCCTGAAGCGCGTCCGCAGAGAGCAGACCGGTCCGTATCGGAGGCGTCCCCCGTTGACCACGGATCTCAGTTCCGTCACCGGCGTCCGTCAGAGCCTCGCAGTCATCCTGCCCGTGCGTCTCACCGCCCCTCCCACGTGGCCGACCGGACCGATCCCCTTCGACCTGGGCAGCCGTCGTACCGATGTCTCCACACGGCAGACGTACTTCAACGCGGCTGCCGCCCGCGCCCTCTACGGCACCACCGAACGGCCGTGCCGCTGGCACCGGTTCATGGACATACGGCACGAGGCGCTGTGGCTGCGCGGGATCGAGCTACTGCTCACCGCCACCGCGCGGCATCCGCACCAGGCACTCGCCGTGCTGCACTTCGACGTCGAAGGGCCCGCACTCCTGGAGACGCTGCGCGCCATCACCAACCGTCGGCCCGCAGATCCGAACCCTCTTGAAGGCCCGCTGTCCCCGGCAGTGCTCCTCGACGGCGTCGCGGAGACGCGCGTCGTCACGGCCCCGTTCGCCCTCGCCCACCCCTACACGGTCGCCTTCCTCACCCCGGACGCGCACCACACGCCCGCGCTTCGCAGTGCCGACCGGCTCCCCGAGACCGCCGACCGGTGGCTGTGGTCCCTCGCATCCCGCTCCACAGAGACCGATTTCCCCGTACCGCTGGAGGCATGGCCGGACCGGACCGCTCAGACGCTTCGACTCTCCGCCGACTGGAGCGCCCTGGTACTGCGCCACGGAGCCGCCTTCCTCGGCCATCGCGCCGATTCGGGGGACGGCGACTTCTACGCCTTCGCGGAACTGCACTGCCGTACCGTGTACCTCGACGCCCTGCTGCTCGGCACCGTCCAGCGTGACCACATCGACGAGCTGACGGACAGTCTGTCCGGTATCTTCGACGGCCCGAAACTCGCTCGCCGGGTCTCCGCTCTGGAACGGCACATCGCGGGCTTCCGCAGTACGTACTGGCGTCAGCACCTCACGGCTCACGGCCCGGCCAACGACCTGTTGCTGTCGTTTCAGGCGCAGTACCGTCTACCGGCCCGATTCGGCGAGATCCTCGCGGAGGCGGCCGAGTACGCCCGTCTGGTGCAGACGCAGGAGAGCCAGCAGATCGCGGGAGCTCTGGGCGTTCTGACCATCCTGGGCCTTCCCTTGGGCACCGCGCTGAGCATTCTCCAAGTACTCGACATGAAGGGCTTCACCGCCCTTGTCGTGGCGCTCGTCGCCGCCCTGGCGACCACAGCCCTGGCCCTCACCACCCGCTACGGCCGCCTGGTCGTGTCCTCGCTGCGGGGCAGAAGCCCCGGCGACGTCCGCTGACAGTAGGCCGGACGGTACGGCCGGTCCGACAGGCGCCTCCCCCCACTTCGGGTACCTCGAAAGCGCCGGTCGCGTACAAGATCGACTGGATACCGTCTGTACCGTCTGCTCAGCATCCTGTTACTTTGCGACCTGCGGACCAGGGAGAGAAGAGGATGCGGGCAACGGGGTGACGGACAACGAGGGCGAGCCGCTCCGGCTGTACAGAAAAGCTCTGAGGTACGCGGAATCGGACCCCGAGGTCTTCCTCGGCACTGCGAGGAGAGCAGCGGAGTCGATCCTCTTGGACATTGCCCTTCGCGAGGCCGTCGGCTCCAAGCCGACGCTCGAGGCCCTTCTGACGGTGCTCACGGCCAAGGGGCTGGTACCTCCCAAGGTGGTTCTGGCCGTTCGTACGATCCAGAACTACGGCAACTACGGCAGTCACGCCCAGGACTCCTCGGCCGAGGAGATCTCCGCCGAAGACGTCCGACCGTGCCTCGACGCCCTGACACAGCTGGCCGTGTGGTACGGGCAGACCAGCAGCTCCCTGGCGGAGGAGGCGGCCAGACACAGGCTCGCGGATCGCCGGCGCGGTGCCGGAACGACTCGTCTCGCTGACTCGACCCTGATCGTGGTCAAGGCGGTGCTGTTGGGCTGCGGTCTTGAGAAGGCGGTGGCCCAGCGCAACCATCGAGTGCTGCCGGTCCAACTCCCGTGGTCGGACAACCTTGTACGGGACGTGTCCACTCGGCTGCTCGACGTCGCGGTCTACAACGAGCAGCGGTCGCTCCGTCTGCTCGAATCGGACCAGGAGATCAGCGACCGGGTGGTGACGGTGGGGCGGGTCGGCTACTCGATGGGTGGCCGCAACTTCTATCTCCTCGCAGCTCGCGACGGCCGCTGGGGCGGAGTGACGGCCGAGGAGTTCCTGGAGAGTCCCGCCGGTGCTCGGATCGCGGTGCCCAAGCACAGCGACATGTTCGACAACCTGCTGTCGGCGCTGTCGACGGACGAGGCGGGCCTGGCCGACATGGGGGTGAGCATCCTCGACGTTCCTCATCACCTCGGCCTGGAACTGTTCCACCTGAACCGTGACGTTCTCGCGGTGGGCGGGCAGAATCTACGGATGCACGCGCACGACGACGACGCGTATTTCGAGCTGCTCAACTCCGAGATGCTTCCGGCCTCTACCCAGGTGCGTTTGCGTTCCGCGGCTGCCAATGTGCTGGTCGCGAACCGGACGTGGCTGGAAGAGCTGGATCTGCGCCCCGTGGAGCTGCACAGGCAACTGATGCGGTCCTTTCACGACGCCGGATCGGACGACGAGAGCTACGAGCACCTGGTCCGCGACCTGGTCACGCACGCTTCGTTCCCACCGGAGAGCGCGCCCGACAGCCGTGAACGGCTGGTACGCCATGTGCTGTTCGAGAGTTATCGCTGGGGTCGGCCGTCATGACCGCCGTGAGGCGTGTACTGGTCGTCGGAGGAACGAACTTCGACATCATCGCCCAGTCTGACCGGCTCCCCGCCGAGCACGAGAAACTGCGCGGCCACGCGTGCACCACACTGCCGGGGGGTGCCGCGGCGAACACCGCTGTGGGGCTGGTGCATCAGGGATGCTCGGTCCGGCTCGTGTCCGCCGTGGGTGACGACACCGCCGGCGCGATGTGTCTGGAGGTGTTGCGGGCGCGTGGCATCGACACCTCGCTGGTGCGGGTGCAGGCCGGAGCCCGGACAAGTATGGCGATCGTGATCGCGTCACCCGACAGCAAGAGAATGCTGACCTTCCAGGGCGCGGACCGGGACGTTGCCTTCAGCGCCGTCACGGAAGAGGACGTCCGCGGCTCGGATCACGTCCATGTGGTCGGTGACCCCACTCCAGCCCTCCAGCGCGTCGTCGGTCTCGCACAGCAGGCCGGGTGCGGCGTCTCCGTCGAGTGGAACGGCAGAGACATGAGCGCGCTGGCGCCGAAACAGTCACTGAACTTCATGAACGCCGACGAAGCCGCCCGCCTTCCACTGGCTCACGGACCCGACGTCGCCTCCACCGCACGGCGCTACGCCGAGCTCGTTTCGGGAGACGTCATAGTGACCCTGGGCGCCGAGGGCGCCCTGTGGGCCACGGCAGACGGGGAACTGTTCCACCAACCAACCGTTCCGGTGGAGCCGGTCGACAGGACGGGGGGCGGTGACGCGTTCGACGCCGGAGTCATCGCGGGCCGACTCGAGGGGGAGCCGGCCGCGGCCTGTTTGCGACGAGGTCTCGACGCGGCACTTCAAGTGATCACGAAAGTAGGAGCTCACCCGTGACGAGATGGCTTGGTGTTGCACTGCTCCCGCGTGCGGATCATCTACGGGAGGCCGTACGACTGCAGAAGGACGTCGGCGGTGACGTGGCCCTTGAGCCTCCACTGCATCCGGACGGCAACCTGCCCCATGTCACGGTCTTCCAAGGACCGTTCACCGACTCACTCGACCCGGCTGAGGCTCTGGAGAGCATCGGTACGTCGGCAGCGGGCGCCGGCCTGCGGGGCGAGGTCGCCCTGTGCAGCGAAGGAGTGGTGTACCAGCCCACAGGCTGGCTGTTCCTCGCTCTCGAACGCCCACCTCTGATCGAAGACCTGCAGAAGATCGCACTCGCCACGCTGGCACCGCACCTCGACCGCGCGGCCTTCGACGGAACCAAGGACCTCTCCCGCTTCACGGACGACGAGCGTGCCAGTTTCAAGAAATACGGTTACCGCTACACGGGAGACGCCTACGCGCCGCACATGACGTTGGGCCGGGCCTCGGAGGACGTCGCCCTGGACCTGGTCCGCACCGCGCCACAGCGGGTCGCCCTGCCCAAGGAATGGGTCTTCGACCGGCTCAGCCTCTACGTCATGGGCCAGCACGGCGCCCATGCCGAGACGCTGTTCGACAGGCCACTGGCCGCGAGGTGACCAAGGTGCCTGAGCCTCACCGGCGGCAGGGACCGCCCGCACTGCACGAGTTGCTGGCGGTCGCCGAAGAGGCCGTTGACGAGGCAGTCCGGTGGTTGTCGTCCGCCGGGGAGGAATGGTCCGCGACGCGCCTCAAAGCCTCCGGCGAGGAGGTGACGGACGCCGACGTCGAAGTGGAGGCACGGGTGACGCGGGTACTTCAGGCGCGTACACCGGAGATCCCGGTCGTCGGCGAGGAGTCGGCGATGGCGCCCGATGCCCCGCTGCCGCCGTGCTGCTGGTTGCTGGACCCGATCGACGGCACGATGAACTACACGCGCGGCGCACCGATGTACGCCATCTCCCTGGCCTACGCGGAGGAAGGCATCCCTCTGCTGGGGCTGGTGCACGCCCCGTCCCTGGGCCGACGCTGGTCGACCGGGTCGGCTGCCTCCAGCTCGGTGACGGAGGCCGCTGTGGCCGGCCAGTTGCGGCGCGCAGTCGTCGGTGTCTCGGGCACCGGCTCGGGCAGCGCACACACCCGACGGTTCCTCAGCCGCGTCCAGGACGAGGCATACCGACTCCGCATGCAGGGCTCCATGGCCCTGGACCTGGTCGGCGTCGCGGAGGGCTGGCTCGACGCCTGCGTATGCATCGCACCCAAACCCTGGGACGTCGCGGCCGGGGTGGCCCTCTGCCGCGAACGGGGATACGCGGTCCTCGGGGCGGAGGGGCGAGCGTTCTCCTTCGACTCGCCGGTACTCGTGGCGGGGGATCCCGCGCTGGCGCTGGCCGATCTGTGGGGAGGGCACTGACGAGCCGGGGCGCCACGCGCCGCGCAGCGGCGGGCATGGAAGACCGCTCGGGAGACCAGCAGCAGTGCACACGCGTGCTCGGCGCTGTGGTCGTTTCGCCGCTGGGCCCCTGGCTTTCGCTGCTGGTCAGCCTGTTGCGCCCGCCCGCGTCAACCTGGCCACGGGTTCATCTCAGAGCAGTAGCCACGAACCTGAGTCACAGCCGCACCGCAGACTCGGTCAAAGCGGATCAGGCTCAGCCTGCCACGGCCTCAACAAAGGATCGCCAGGCCTCGCTGCCGATGACGAGCACGGGGCCTTCCACAATCTTGGAGTCCCGAACCAGAGCACAGTCATCGGTTGTAGCGCACTCGACGCACTCGCCTCCCGCGCCGTTGCTGTACGACGACCTGAACCATAGAAAACGCCCGTCGTCGCTGGACACTGCCATGCTCACCTTGCGCATTCCTTAAGAACCGATTTGATCAACTGACTGGACCGTTGAGGACTCAGAGCTGCGGCTCGCAGGCCGTCGAACGCCCTGGTGTACTCACGAACATGATGCTCGCCTTCCAGGTACACAGCATCGGTGATGCCGTCCCGGTAGACCAGATCAGGGTCCTCCGGTGCGGGAAAGCCGAGCATCGTGAACGAGCCTGTGGCCGGACAGGTGCCTGAGTCAAAGGGCAGGACTTGGAGGGTTACAGTTGGCAACTCAGCTGTATTGATGACGCGTTCGAGTTGCTCCCGCATCAGTGCTCGATCCCCGATGACATTGCGCACGGCGCCCTCGTTCACGATGAACCAGACATCGGGGGCATCAGGGCCGGTCAGCATGCTCTGTCGTTCCATGCGTACGCGTACGGCACGGTCGATGTCCTCTGCTGACATGTGCGCGCCGGTCGTATGGAGTTCACGGGCGTACGCCTCGATCTGCATGAGGCCGGGTACCAGTTCGCACTGGTACTGGCGGAGCGTGGAGGCATCCTGCTCCAGGCCGATGTAGATGTTGAACCACTCGGGGACGCCCGCGCCGTGCACCTGCCACCAGCCACGGGTCTTGGCCTGCCGGGCAAGGGATTTGAGGAACTCGCGCAGCTCATCGCTGGTGTCGTAGAACCGACACAGGGCGTCGATGTCGGACGGCTGGATCCGGCCGCTGCCCGTCTCCATCCGGTTGACCTTGGAGCCGCTCCAATCCAGCGCCGAGCCGACCTGGGCGCACGTCAACCCGGCTTTCTCGCGGAGCTTCTTCAACTCGATCGAGAGACGACGACGCCGCGCCGTCGGTGAACCGGCCATCTCAATCCTTTCAATCATCCGTCGAATAGCGGGTGTTCAGTCTCGCGCCAAGGGGTCTGCCTGCCAATCACTCGGTAGTGGGAATCCCGCTGTGCACATTGCATGGCGGGATGTGCCACCTGCATCCTTGCACGGACACCACTCAAAGCGAGTAGGTGTGACACTCCGTTGAACACGTGGATCGGGGTGGAGTCGGCATGCGACGAAAGAGGACTGAGTGATCCGGACACCGTGTATGTCTCGGCAGCCGTGGGACCTGACCTTCGCGGCCGCCCCGGAGGAAGTCGCCGGCCTGAGGCGCCTGATGCGGCTCCACCTGGGGCGCTGGGGATTGCATGAGGTAGTCGACGAGGCCCAGCTCTGCGTCAGCGAACTCGTCTCGAACGTCATCACACACGTCGGTCACGGCACTCCGACCACGCTCGCGGTCTCTGTGAACGGCACGCGGCTGCGCATCGAGGTCCACGACCCCGACACGCGTACCCTGCCCACGCTCATGGCCGCGGAGGCAGATTCGGAGTGCGGACGTGGCATGGCCCTCGTCGATGCCGTGGCCGACCGCTGGGGCGTTCTGCTCCGCAGCGGCCGGAAGGTCACCTGGTGCGAGCTGGACACGGAGATCATGTCGCCGAGTGATCACGGAGGCGACCCTGGTGTATCGCGTGCCGAGACGCTGCTCGACGTCTACGCCACGACGAAGGCGCCGCCAGGTTCGACCATCGGTGACAGGCTGAGCACGACCATGGCCGAAGAAGCGGTCATCGGCGTGATCACGGACTTTCTGCACTGGCTTCGGGCACACGGAAAGGATCCGGACGAGGTACTGGACCACGCGCAGACCCGCTTCGAGTCACAGATCCGTGAACCGAGGTGACACCGCGCCCAACCCGAGGCCGCCCGGCCAGAAGGCGGAACGGACCGATCGGACGAGGAGCTGCTGTGCTACGGGACCGGCATGAACGTCAAGTCTCTTGTCGGTCCCGATCGCGGAGCGCTGATCTCACTGGTCCAACAGATGAGCGAAGAAGCCCAGACCCGTATCCTCCGGCATGCCGACGAGCAGCGCGCGGTCGAGCAGGATGTTGTTCTGCTCGCAGCTCGTCTCGGGGAGCATCACGCAGGCGTGGCACGCGGCGAGATTGGTACCGCCCGTGCCCGACGCCTCGGACTCGACACAGAGTGGGTCGGAGGAGCACCACGCGGCACGGTCGACGGCCGAGCGGATCGCCTGGTCGAGACGGTCGGGCTCGCCCTGGGCGACCAGCCCGCCGAGGCTGCCCGCCGAGTCGCTCGTCGCGGTGTAGATGAGCACTCCCGCCATGTCGTCGGCCGCGTACAGACGCTCGCGCAGGGACGCAGCCGGGTAACCGGCTTCAAGGCTCCACTCGTTGATGAGGACGTGGGCCAGGGTGTGCAGCAGCACCATGCGAGGGGTCGCCGGTGACGGAACGACACGACTCGGGTCGCCGGCCCTCTGCTCCAGCACCCGCTGGTGAGCGGCGCGCATCCGCTCGACCCGTGCGGCCACCGCCGTGGCCTTCTCCCATGCGCCGAGCCGCTCCTCGTCCAGACGCAGAAACACCCCCTCACCACGCACCTCCATGGCGGGGAGCCAGCGCATGGGGGAGGCGGAGAGCGGCATCTCCTTCGACTCGGTCGTGGAGTCGGGGTCGGCGAGTCGGGTGAACGCCTTGAGGGCGCGTACTTCGCGGAGCTTCTTGACCAGCATCGGGCCGGTGACACCGAGCCGCCCGAGTACCGTCTGGTCTCCCAGCGGGGTCTCGCAGACAAACTGTTCCTCGTGAGAGTGCTCGCTCTCCGCATTGCCCGAACGGAGACGCTCGTACTCCTTGCTGCGGAGGGCACGGTAGCGGTGGTCGAAGTTGGGGCCCGCCTCGCCGTCGGAGTCCTCCTCGCGTTCGGCGTCGAGCAGCTCCATCACCTCGTCCAGCGGTACGGGGCACTTGCCCTTGAAGACACCCTTGAGATAGATCTCGACGTGTTCGCGCTCGTCGTACTGCCGGAGCGCTTCCCAGTGTTCGGCCAGCGGATCCGCGCGTCCGTCGCTCCACGGCGGGATGGAGAGCGCCGACTTCAGCACCGGCTGCCACACAGCGGAGGAACCGCGCTGAAGTGTGCGCAGAGGGAGTCCACACTCCTGTGCGGGTGCGGACGTGCCGAGCCATGGACGGGGCCCGAAGCACTTCAGCCCCAGGTCCTTGAGGGCGTTCCTGCGGAAGGACCCCTCCATGGAGACCTCGGGAGCCTTTCCACAGGTGCAGGAGACGAGGATCGAGCGGAGTGAGGCCGTGCGTCCGGACGTACGCAGCTTCAGCTTTCCCCCGCACTGCCCGGTCGTCGAGGCACCGCGATCCGTGGAACGGTGCACCCACTGCCAGTACGGAAACTCTCCGAGGTGCCCGGTTTCGCACGCGACCACGAAACGGGAGGGAACGAGATCGACCTCACATGTTCCGCAGACGCTTCGACCCGCCGGAGGGTTGAAGTCGCGGTGCCGCTGCAGGTCGTTGCACTCGGGGCAGGAGTGCATCAAGGGGAAACGCCGGACCCTTAGGCCGTCCTTGCTGCTGTCGTCGGACGCGGGTGGCAGCCGGAAGTAGTCGACGTCCAGCAAGCGGGCCAAGCGCCGTTCGTGGATCCGTGGGGACTCGTGAGGGCTCCAGCTCTGGTCGGCGTCGTCCAGGCCGGAGACGACGAAGGACTCGGCGTCGACGGCGATGAGCGACCCGATGCCGTACGTGGTGATCGCCTGAGCACGGCGGACCGTGCCCCGCCGCGGGAGGTTGTGTGCGGGGACGGCGCTCTTCCCGTCGGTCCGGCGCCGGCGGGCGGGTGGTGGAGTCATCGGGTTCCCTCCATGAACAGGGCGGACTCGGCGTCGACGTCGCGCAAGCTCCACAACGTCGCCCACGCCTCGGCGTCCTCGGACTCGTCGTCGTACGCCTTCAGGAGCGAGGGTGCGCGACTGCCCCGCTGCGGTTCGAAGAGCAGGCCGCCGTCGATGTCGGCTTCCGTGCACCACCACTCGACGAACTCGTCGAAGGCGCGGGCTGCGGCCCCGACCTCCTCCGGTGAGACCATTTGCACGCGTTCCAGGAGGATGGACCTGATACGGCCCCGGAGCACGTGTTCGTAGGACTCGACCTTGCCCGCGCCATCGTTGGGGCGCGCGGCCGGGATCAGGATGCGGGCGAGAGCGACGATCACCGCGTGCAGACCCCGGTCGCGGGCACGGGCGGAGAACGGTGTCACCGAGGTGGACTCGACCTCCCGGTAGAGGGCCGAGTGGAAGTGCTGGAAGCTCTCGTAGTGCGAGCGGTCCCGGGACCGGGTCGAGTTGAGCATGACCGTGACCAGCCCGGGGTGCGCGCGGCCGACACGGCTCGTCGCCTGGATGTACTCGGCGGTCGTCTGCGGCTGACCCATCACGGCCATGAGACCGAGCCTGTCCACGTCCACACCCACCGCGATCATGTTGGTGGCCAGAAGGACGTCCACCGCGTCCTCGTCGGGGAACCTCTTCTCGATGCCTTTGAGACGCGTCGGAATCTCGCTCGCGTCGACGCGACTCGTCAGCTCCGAATAGTTCGTGACCGAGCGGACCGTCACCCCCTCGCGCTCGGCCAGCAGTTCCAGATAGGCCACCACGTCGTCGTGGACCTGGAGTTCGGCGGCGGAGAGCAGCCGGAGGCTGTTGAAGTAGCCGACGAGACTCCAGTACGCGTCGCGCACCTTGTCGTCGGTCTCCGCGTGTTTGGCCCGGTGCAGCAGGGTGGCGTACGTGCGGATCAGGAGTGTGGACTGGCTGGTGCCGGGCGCGAGGAGACCGACGTAGCGCCTGCTCGCCTTCTCCTCGCGCGGTGTCTCCACGGCGAACCACGAGTCGCGGGCGTCCAGTCCGGCGGGCGGGAACTGACGAACGCCGCGTGCGAAGAGGTGGCGGCCCTGGTCGGCGGCGCGGCGGATCGTCGCCGTGGAGGCGATCACCTTGGGTCGGTCCGCGAGCGCGTCCACGGCGGTCTCGTAGAGGCCGGTCAGGGTGCCCAACGGGCCGGAGATCAGGTGCAGCTCGTCCTGAATGATCAGCTCCGGAGGCGGAGTGCCGTCGTTCGGGTCATCAAGGTTGAAGAGCGCCGAGGTTGCCGGACGCCACGGCATCGACGCGAACTTGTCGACGGTGGCGATCACCAGTGTCGGCCGTGCGTCGTACACCGCCTCGTCGATCAGATGGACGGGCAGGCCGTCGGTGAACTCGCAGTCCGTACCGGGACAGCGGACGTACATCCGCCTGGCATTCTCGTCGGCCTCGTAGTTCCGGGCGTCGAGGCGGGTCCCGCACCAAGGGCAGGCGTGCAGCTGGACGGGGTTCTCGGTGGCCAGGCGCTTGTCGAGGCTCCTGCGCAGCTCGTCCAGCTTCTGGCCGGCCACGGCCAGCGTGTTGGGGGTGGCCGAGCGTCCTACCCACATCCCGATGGAGAACTCTTCGTGTCCCAACTCGGGCGTGTGGCGTCGCATGTTTTCCATGGCGCACAGCAGGATCGACGCACGCTCGAACTGCTGGAGAGTGAGCAGCCGCAGTGTGTAACGCATGAGGACGGTGACACCACCACCCTCGGCGCCCTTGCGGATACGACGCAGGAACGACGTGAGGGCGATGAGCCCCAGGTATGCCTCCGTCTTGCCACCACCCGTGGGGAACCACAGCAGATCGGAGATCTTCCGGTCGCGGTGTTCGGGTTCGTCGATGCCGGCCAGGCAGAGCAGCACGAACGCGATCTGGAAGGGGCGCCAGCGACCGGCGGACGGGTCGGGGGCTCCGAAGCGTCCGTTCTTCACCCAGGAGCTGCGGGCGCGCTGGTCTGCCATGGCGCGGTTGGCGAGCCGGAACGCTTTCATCAGGTCGGGCTTGGTCCGCAGCAACCCGATACCTTCGCGGATCCGGTCCAGAGCCTCACGACAGGCATCCACCTGGTTATGCGCGGGCTCCTCGTGGGTTTCGCCCGCCAAGGCCTCTGCTTCCGTCGCCTTGCGGTCGATCCAGGCCTGGTATCCCGCGGCGAGATCCTCCAGAGCAGCAAGGACTTCGCTGTCGGACTTCTCAGCCAGCCCCAGCATGGAGAGTGCCGAGCTGTCGATCTCCGGATTGGAGTCGGTGAGCAGCACCTCCACCGTGGGAACGAACTCGCTCCGTACCTCGGCGACGGCGGCCCTCCGGGTGTCGGTCATGCCGATCGGCGGCGGGGTCCAGTCCCATTCGGCGGCGCAGCCGTGACCGACGGCGAAGGTCGGAGCGTGGCGGTGCAACAGCCTGCTGGTGGCGACCTCCCTGTCATGGGCGAAGGTCGGCGCGGGACGCTCGACGAAAGCGGTGGAGCCGTCGACGGCGCGGACGGTGAGCCCGCACTGGAAGAGGGAGAACGCGTCCTGCAGTTCACGCTCGCCGACCTGGTGGGTGTTGACCAGGGTGACTGTGATCGTGACCGTACCGGTCGTCGGGTGGGCGCGTCGGACGTTGACGCGCAGCCGCGCCCCGGCACCGAGCTCGAATTTCTCGTCGGGGGCAGGTGTGGCCACGTCGATCTCGGTGTCCGGAAGGGACAACGGTCGGCGCCGCCACCGCTCCCTCTGGTCCGACGTGGTGCGGGCCTCGGCCCGCCGGGCCGCGATCCGCTTGCCCTCCGGATCGGTGGGCTCGTAGACGGCCGCCCGCGCCGAGACCACGATCGTCTCGCTTATGGCCGGGTCGACCGCGAAGGTCAGCCCCATCGACGAGGGGCGGCGGGATCCTGCCGCCCCCACCTCCTGTGCGGTACCGGACTCCTCGATGTCGTCACGCGTGCGCAGCGGAGCGATGTCCAGGCCCTCGTGCTCCGCCTCGTCCTCACGCATACGCTGCTCCGCGGTGGAGTCGGCCGACCGTGGATAGAGAACGCCGGTCAGATAGCGATCGATCGGCGCGTCCTCGGCGAGGATCTCGTCCCGATCCTCCGGCGCCGCGTCCGCACCTGGACCGAGAAGCTCGCGACGGAGTCCCCGCAGCAGTTCCTCGTCCCGGACCCGATAGTGCTCGGAGTGCAGACCTGCCCCTTGCGTCATGTGCGCTCCTCCTCGATCTCGCCGGCCCGTCGGTACCTTCCGATGCCGGTGATCCTGGGGACGATCCACGCACCACGCTCACCGAGACCCGCGTTGACGCCGGCAGCGGCGCTGCCCGTCACCGTCTCCAGGGTGTCGACCCGAGTGCCGTGGATCTCATCGGGCCACCAGGGGTCCCACGTCCTGTTCACCTTCTGCACCTGGAACAAGTCCTCCCGGAACCGCTCCGACGCCTCACCGATCTCCCTGCCGTCGTGCACCAGAGCGTACGGCGGGCTCTGGCACTCACCCATCGGCAGATCGTGGCGCTTGCGCAGCACGACGTCATGCCCGGGGCCGACCTGCGTGAGGAGGTACGCCTGGGTCGCCACCGCGTCGGTGTCGTGGCCGGGTGGGCTGTCCCGGCAGATGTCCCCCGCCTCGGCCACGAGGCCGTATCTGTCGTAGGACCGCCATCCGCCGACGTAACGGCGGCCGTTCTTCCGGCCGCCCGCTCGTTTGAGGATCGGTAGCTCCGGTGACCGCGCGTGATACAGATCCTCACGGGCACGAGTCATCGCCACGTACAGGGCTCGGGCCTCGGCGGGGAGATCCAAGTCGTCCTTGTACTGCTTGCGCAGCTCGGCGACGTTCGGTGGGGTCAGGACGATCACCCGGTCGAACTCGAGGCCCTTTGCCCTGTGTACGGTGGAGACGATGACGCGCGCGGTCTCCGGGTCGGCTGCCTCGTCGGGGAAGCGACCATCGGCGACCGCACGTCGCAGCCGGTCCAGATCGAGCACACCGCGCCCGGCCGACCGCGCGACGCGCCGCAGCACCGCCCAAAGGCTGGCCACGTCCGGTTCGTACGGCATGGGGATCTCCGCGAGCAGCGAGCGGAAGCGGTCCTCGGCGAGGCCGGTCGCCTCGGTGCGGCGCAACAGTTCAGCGACCCAGTACGGTACCGGCCGCTCTTCGAGGGGGCGCCGCAGCCGGTGCTCGACGCCATGATCGTGGAGCAGACCGGAGACCACCAGAGCCTCTCGGTTGTCGCGCGTCAGGATCCCGCAGGTGTCGGGGAAGGTCCGCAACCCTTCCAGGGTGAACGGCTCGGTGAGGTCGCCCATGTCGTTCGTTGGATCCAGAAGCAGCTCGCGGAGTTCCTCGTAGAGCGTGGCCGCCTCGTCCGCATCGGTGACCTTCTGGAGTCGGGGCCCGTGCGCCAACGCGATCCGAGCCTCGGGGGTGACGGCTCGGAAGTTACGGGTGAGGTGTAGTTCCACGAGCTCGTCGGGATACGAGCCGCGCAGCCAGTCGAAGAAGCGACCGGTCTCGTCCGCGCGTTCGGCCGGGTCCTCGATCTGGAAGCCGTAGACGGACTGGGCCGCGTCGCCGACGACGGTGAAGCCGCAGCTGTCCTGGTACCGGTCGAGCAGCGTCTCCACCAGCTCTCGGCGGCTTCCCACCAGGTCCTGCACCTCGTCGATCACGACATGAGCGGGCGGGACGGCATCGCCGGACTCCAGCGCACCCTCCTCGATCGCACGTGTCGCTGCGCTGATCCGCTCGTCGAAGCCGACCGCAGCCCACGCGCTGTCCGGCTGCGACTGAGCGAGCACCCCGTACGCCCAGGCGTCGAAGGTCTGGGCTCGCACCCGGTGGGCCCGCTCCCCGTGCCGGACGATCCGCTCTCGCAACTCCCGGGCGGCGGCTCGGGAGAAGGTGAGCACCAGGATCTCGGCGGCCTCCAAGGCCTCGTCGGGGTCCTCGTGACCGCACAGCGCGTCGAGCCGACGCACCAGCGTGTGCGTCTTTCCCGCCCCGGCACCCGCGGTGACCAGAACACGTGCGTCCCAGGGCTGCTCGACCACGGCCCGCTGCTCGTCGGTGAGTGGCGGGCTGTCGAGGTAGGCGTCGGTCACTTTCTGCTCCAGAGGTGCTCGAACTGGGTGAAGGCGAGTCGGGTGTCGAAGTTCGCGATGTTGTCGCTGACGTTGAGGATCAGGCAGGTGGGCTTACCACCGTTGAGCGGACCACGCAGACCGCGACCGATCATCTGCTGGTAGACGTTGGTGCTGTAGACGGGGCGGGCAACTACCACGGCGCGGGTGGCCGGGGCATCGAATCCCTGGGCGAGCACGCCGTAGTTGGTGAGCACCTGGATGCGTTCCGCGCGGAACTGCTCGACGCGTGTGCGGCGGTCCTGCTGGCTGGTCGTCGAGTCCACGGCCGCGGACCGGACCCCCCGGTCGTTGAGCATGGCCGACAAGTACTTGGCGTGGTCGACCGAGGTGGCGAAGAGCAGCGTCGGCCCCTCGTCCGCCAGACTGGCCACCGACTCGACGATGCGCCTGCTACGAGCGTGGTCATCGGCGAGCCGCTGCTCGGCGGCACGGGACAGCACCGCCATCCGTTCGGCCTGCGCCTTCTCGTCACGGGTCAGTTCGATCCGACCGCCTTCCAGAGTGCGGTGCTCCACCTGGGCGAGCATCCCCCATTCCTGGAGGTCCCGGTACGGATCACCGGACGGGAAGACACCCTCGTCGAGCCTACGGTTCCCGAAGCGGCCGACCAGACGGCGGGTCTCCTCCTCGTTGGTGTTGCGGAAGGGAGTGGCCGTCAGACCGAGCAGGTGTCGGCCGGTCTCGTACTGGGTGAGCCCCAGATGCCGCAGGATCGCGGTGTATCGCGGAGAGACGGCGGTGTGGGCCTCGTCCACGATCACCAGCGCGGCCTGACGCAGCCATGCGTACGGTTCGGTGTCCAGGCAGCGAACCAACGTGGCGTCGATGGCGACCACCAAGTGGGGGTGGTCGACGACGTTGCCGACCTCGTTGCCGCCCCAGAGCCGGCTGATGGTGAGTGGACGCTCCGCACCGACCTTGCTCCAGACGAACTTCCAGCTCTGCACGGCCTGTTCGCACAGCTCCTCGGTCTGCGCGATCCACAGCAGCGGTCCGTTCAGGTCTCCGACGCGCTTGACCCAGCGGATCACGGCCTCGGCGGTGACCCGGGTCTTGCCCGCGCCGGTCGGCAGCGACAGCATCCCGCGCTGGGGAGCGAGGCGGTCGAGCATGGTCGTGATGTTGCGAACCAGGTCCTCCTGATAACCGTGGAGGCTAGGGAAGTCCCGAGGGCCCTCGACGGTCTCGAACGCTGGCGGTGTCGGCGTTCGCGAGCCGGCGAAGGACGCCGGCAGCTTCAGGTCCGAGACGAAGGCGACGGCGGACGAGGAGCCTGTGTAGGCGACAGGCGCGTCCGGGAACCGTGCCTGGATGTCACGGGCGTGCTGATGGAGTACACCGTCGCCGTGAGCGTTGAAAGCCATCTGCGCGATCCGCTGCCCCGTTGGCTGCGCACCACCGGTTGCCTGCAGCTCCGCCTCCATCAGCCCTTCTGGGAGACCGGTCCGGAGCGCCTCCGCCCCGATCAGCAGCTCGATCTTGGTGACCACGTCCTCGGCGTCGCGCACGGCCTTCCGGGCCGCCTGTATCGCACTGTCCCGAGCCATCCGGTCCTGGTGCTCGAGCACGGCGCGACAGCCTGCCGCGCCTAGCCCCAGACCGAGTTCGCGGTCGATCAGGCGGAGCATCGGCTCGGGTTCCAGCGGGACACGCACCTTGACCGTGCTGTCCTGACGGACGGCGTCCAGCGGGGTGGCCTGGGTGCCGTTGGGCGTGCGGGTGACCTCTTCCAGCTCCGTGCACCGCTGCACCATGCTGTTCCTGTTGGAGCTGTTGAGGCGTCGACGCACGCCGGGATACAGCTCGACCAGTGGCACCGGATCGCCCTCCACCACTTCACGAGTCTCGCGGCTGATCACGTCGGAGTAGCGTCGCATGCCCCACTTTTCGACCATCAGCTCGGCGTCCCCAGCGGTCGGCACGAGCAGTGCGGGGAGCTGCTCGGCGCGGAGCACCCGATATTCGGCTGTTCCGACGGCGAGCGTGATCTCGTCGTCGGGACGGGTTTCCCAGATGTCGCCGATCCGGCAGCGGGTGAGCGCGTCCTCGGGGAAGTCCGCTCCGAATCGGGTCAGCATCACGTAGGTCGCTCCCACGAAGGAGTCGTCCTCGCTCCGGGACACCTGGTCGAGGAGCGCGTTCCAGCGGTCTGCCGGAACCTCGTCGATCGTCGCCGGGAGCCGCAGTTTTCGGGCCTTCTCGGTGGAGAGGTCGGCGACCGGCAGCACATCGCGATAGGCGGCGAGCTGGGGGCCGACGGCTTCGCTGAGCGGCTTGATTCCCTGGGATGTGGCGACCGTGCCGTAATTCCACAGCATCCAGCGGATTGGGGATTCCACAACCTGTCGGGTGCTGCTCTGCGCACCGATCTGCCGGGTCCAGTTGTCCACCACAGCGTCGTCGGAAAGCGCCTTGAGGAAGGCGGCACGGGACTCCACGGACAGCACGCGGAACAAGTGGAGCGGGCCACCGATGGCGGCTCCCTCGACCCTCAATCGGCTCAGGGGGGGGCGATGCGCGTGACTGTCCAAGACGCGAAGATAGTCAGAGTGCATGGCTTCCCGGTACTCCTCGTACCAGGCCTCACCCTCTTTCGGACGCACCCCTGTGGTAGGCCGGTCCCGTAGGCCGACTTGGGCGAAGAAGGCCACATCGTCGGAGTGGAACGCCATGTCGACGGCGACGGTCGGGTCACGCCGCTCGTCGACCACCCTGCCCGGAAGCATGCAGTCCTGGACCGGCCGGAACCTCCCGTCGGCAGTTCGCACGCGCAGAGTGGAGGCGGGTGCGGCAACCCGCTCCAGCACCTTGTGCGTCAACTGGCGGATCCCGGCCCTACGGAACAGCTCCCAGAAGCGTTGCCACTCGGCGTCCCGGTATCCATCGAAGCCCTGGTCGAGGACGCTGATGAAGCGCCCTTCGAGGTCGGCCTCGCGGATGCCGAGAACGTTGAGCACGTGGGCCAGCGACGGGTCCTGGGCGAGTGCGGCGTCCACGTACACGAGGGACTCACGCAGCCCCCCCTGGTCCGCGCGGCGGAACACTCGGCCGGGCACGGGCGCGACGAGTCCGTGCTCCTCGGTGAGCACGATGCGGGCCTTGCGGGCCTCCTCCGCGTACGGCGAGCCCACCTCGATCATGTTCGCAAGGATCTGGATCGCCACGCCCGAGGCTTCGGCGGTACCGCCTCCGACCAGGGCCTCCAGCCATTCGCGGACGTCGGCTCGCCCGTGCTTGGCCGCGTCGAGGATGTGCTCGACCTTTCCGGAACGCAGGGAGTCGACTTCGACACTCGGGTGCAGCCAGTTCGAGGGGCGACCGGGGCACTCGTGCCACATCCGCAGCCACCCGGCCACCCTCTTCAGGTCCTTCTTGTCGAACTTGGGGTGAACGCGCAGTTCGGCGGGGGCGCGCAGAACACCGTCCTGGTCGGGCAGTGACGGACGGGATGCGGCACGGGCCCAGATCTCCCGGGTCAGGTATTCGTCCGCCCAGCTGATCGCCTCCTTGACTCGCCCGGGAAGCAGGGGGAGGTAGGCGGCAGGGTCCTCGGCGGGCGACAGAGCGGGCAGCGACTCGACGACCAACGCCGCCGACACCCTGATCATCTCCTGGTTGAAGGGTGAGGAGTCGAGCAGATTCTGCCGGTCCTCGTTGGTCTTCCATGCGCCGTTGAGAATGCCACTCAGCGACATTTCGTACTTCGTGGGGAAGAAGGACCAGAACCTGCCGCGTCCACGGATCCGCGAGTTGACATACAGGCCGGAGGTCGGGTCCTTCTCCAGGGCGGGAACACCCCAGGAGAGGTCGAGGGAGACGCGGTCATGGAGTTCGCCGGCGTCCGCGCGGGCCGCAGGACCGGGCGTGTGCGAGGTGGTGAACACACGCCAGCGGATGGTGCTCGTGGTCTTCCCGCTCCTTTCCTCCATCACGGTGTGCAGGTCACCGATCTGCTTCGTGGTCAGAACGCGGCGAGCCACGGGTCGGGGACGACGGTCCTCGAGAACGACCTTCGCGACGTGCGGAGAGAAGAGTTGGAAACCCACGGGGAACTCGTCGCGGGGCTCTCCGTGCTCCTTGGCACGCCCGCCGTGCATGTCCAGAGCCAGCCGGCGGTCCGCCTTCGGCAGCAGCGGCAGGCGTACGACGGTGGTTGCCCAGGACAGCAGTTCGTCCAGGACGGGGTCGGCGGCCCGCTCGGCCTGCTCGTCGAGCGGTCGGGCCATCCGTAGCACGGGGGCGTCGAATTCCTGGCCGTATCGAGCAGCCACGCCGGGCACGTTCTTGATTTGCTCGTATGACCAGGAGCGGTCGAAACCGAAACTCCCGGTGCTGCTGAAGAATTCTGGGGCGTTGGTCACGACGAGGACTGATTTCACGCCAACACCGAACCTGCCGATCTGTCCTCCGCGCTTCTTCGACATACTCATTCGAAGAATTGTCTCAGCACCCTCGGGTGTGACGGGATTCCCTTCGTTCGCGCAGTACAGATGGGTTTCTGTGAGGACGACGTGGACGCGTCCACCGGGCTCGTCGGCGATTTCATCAGCCGCGTTCTGAACGAGTTCGAAAAGCTGGCGATCGCCGTATCCACCCTGAGTGATGCGACGCTCGCCGTTCGCGTGTTCGGCCACGAGACCAGGGTCCACGGAATATGTCCTGAGGACGCGGGAAGACTGCTCGATAACGGTTTCAATTACCGGAGACGACGAAGGCGACACTGGTCCTGCACTCCTGGAGTGGTAAGGGGTTCGGGCGAAGGTGGCGTAATGGGCCGGCTGCTGGCGGCTGTGTACAGCCGGCCCATGGGCGTGCGAGTAGTGCTGAAGGGTGCGCAAGAGTCCCCGCCTCTTCACCGTGTTTGCGCAGGTGAAAGCGACAGGTTCCTGCTTCCGGGGGTCATGGCCGCACGGAGTGGTGTGGAGGGAGGTCAGTCCGAGGGGCAGGTGTCGTCATCGGGCGGCTCAGTGTAGTCCCGCAGATGGGGAAACCTTTCCAGGAATTCTTCTTCGCACGGGTGACCTCTCAGGAGGTCCGCTGCCGCCTTGGGCTCGATGCTTCCCAGCGCAATGGCGGAGTTGAATGCACTCAGGCCACGCTGAGAATCCAAGTCGTGGTCGTAGTACTCGTCCATGGCAGGTCCCCCTGTCGCATTCGGTCGCACACAGGGGTGCATAAAGGCACGGCTGCCCCCTCGCGAGAAACGGGTATAAATGTCCTGGTCACACGTTTCGTTGAATTCAACGCTAGCAGGATGTGGAGCCTTCTGACTAGGCGTCAAGATAAGGAGGTTTCTCGGGCCCGTTTGTCTGCACTTGCGACGCGCGTCCCCCGCTCGATATCTATTTTGGGCACAAATATGGCAGGCCGCCCGATTCCCTCGACCTGTAGTCGAGCCGCAAGCAGGGTGAAACCCTCACCACCTTTAATAATACCTGATGATGATCGGCGAGGTCAACGCAACTCCCCCTCCCGAGTAGGGAGTTGCGCGGTCCGCATGTGAAGTTTGGGGCAAAGGAGTCAAACTTGGACAACCAACCCTACGGGTCTGAGCGGTCCTGGCGTCCGAGCCCGATCAACTGTTGGTTGACAGTGTTAACCGCGTCAAATTAGCCTCCTGGATCAGTCGCCTGCGAGCTGCAAGCGACTCCGAGGGGAAGCGCAGGTGGCACGGTTGGACACAGGTGAGGAGTTCGGGCCCTGGTTGGCCCGACAGCTCAAGCTCGCGGGGAAGACGCAGGCCGAGCTGGCCCAGGAACTCGAGCTGACGCGGGCAGCGATCTCTGCATGGATCACCGGACGATCGACGCCCCGCCCCACTGTCATGGCGGACATCGCCAAAGCGCTCGGCACGGACGTCGGCACAGTGCACACCCGTACCACCGACACCCAGGCCGGTCTGCCGATCACCTGGTACCACCGCCCTGGCTACCCCGACGGAGGTCGTGACCTGGGCAACGCCGCGGCCTTCGCGTTCGACGCCGACGTGCAGGTACTCGCCCGTGAAACCTGCCAGAACAGCCTCGACGAACGTCTCACCGAGAACGGCCGACCTGTCAGAGTCCGCTACACGCTGCACGAACTGACCGGCGAGGCACTCGCCGCCTTCCGTGAGGCGATCCTCTGGAACGACCTGTTCCCCCACTACTCCGCCGTCTCGGAGAGCGCGGGAAACCAGAAGGTCGGACGGGTCGTGGACGCCGGAGTGCGCGACATGTACGAGAAGGGCCGCCTGGTCCTGCTGCGGGTCGACGACTACAACGCGTCCGGGCTCATCGGTGACGACTACGCGGACGGCAAGTTCGCGGCGGTGGTCAGGCGACAGCTGGAGAGTCTCAAGTCGGGTCCCGTCGCGGGCGGTTCGTACGGTCTGGGTAAGGCGACCCTGTGGGCCACGAGCGCGCTGGGGCTCGTGCTCATCAACTCCACTTTGTCCGTGCCCCACGAGGGACGTACGCAGCGACGGGTCATCGGGCGCCTCGAACTGCCCTGGCGCGAGGTGGGCGGCGAATCGTACGCGGGCCCCGCCTGGTTCGGACGCCCCGATCCCGACTCTCCCGGCGCGAGGGTCGCCCGTTCCTGGTGGGCGGACGAGGAGACTGTCGCTCGGCTGCACCTGACCAGGGAGAGCGACGAACCCGGCACGTCCTTCCTCATCGTAGGCGCGCACGATGTGGCCAGCCTGGAGGAGGACGGGAGCGGTGCCGACGACGAGTCCATGGACGACGGGGACACGCGTGACATCAGCAGGATGCACAAGCGTCTGGTCAAGGCGCTGGGGCGGGATTTCTGGGCTGCGATGACCGGTGGCGGCAGCAGACTTCCCCTCCTGGAGGTCTCCGTCCGTGCCCTTCGCAATGGCCAAGTGGTCGTACCGGAGCAAAAGGTGGACCCGTCTGCCGAGCAGCCCGCCCGGACGCGTGCCCTGCGGGCGCACTACGAGGGCGCCACTGTGGATCGGCTCCTCGAAGCCGGCCAGGTGGCAGCACGAGGTGTTCCACTGAAACTGCCTCTGTCCGGCGGAGCCCGGGGAACCCTCGGGACCCATCAAGCAGTCCTATTGGTCACTGATCTGGCCAATGACGCCGAAAACGGGGACGGAGCACAGAATCAGGTGCATTCGCTAAGGGGCAACCGTATGACCGTCAAGACGGCCGGAGTCCCGAATCTGCCGCTCGGCACGAACCCTTTCCAGGCGGTACTGCTCGTGGGTGAGGCAGCCGGCGAAGCTGCCCCCTTCGCGAAGGAGGCCGAGGAGTTCCTACGCGCGGCGGAACCGCCCGAGCACGATCGTTGGGGACAGACCGACGAGTTGACCCTGCGCTGGTCGCCTTCCGCGTATCGGCGGATCAACGCGCTGACCACTGAGGTCAACAGCGCGGTGCGAGAACTCGTCGCGCGGCCCAAACGCGGTGCTAGTGAGGGCGGCGTAGCCCTGCGCAAGGCGTTGACCGTGAAGACGAAGCCCAAGGCGAAGGCACCCTCCGGGCCGGTGGTCCCGGTCCTCGACGGGCTCGACGCGACGGTGGGCGACGACGGGGAGTGGCAGATCACCGCGGAGGTGAGCATCCCGCGCGGTGACGAGATCGTTCCGATGGTGCCGGTCGCCCAGCTCGACGTGCGCTCCGGCGGTCGTCCGACACTGGACTGGGCCGAGCTGGTGGCCGTCGAGGGCTGTGAAGTGGAGGACGGAGTCCTGCGCTTTGCGCCCGGCACCCGTCGCGCGAAGTTCCGTGGACGTACTGACGTCACCAGCCACCCGGTCAGGACCATGCTCACTCGCCTCGTCCTCGAACTCCGCGCCGGCAAGGGGGAGTGAGCCGTGAAGATCTATCCGTACAAGCGGCTCAACCGGCCGGTCGTTCTCAGAGTGACTTCGGTTTCCCTCAAGCTCTCAGACGGCACCCGCGATCAACTGGAGACCACCGCCTACTCCACCCAGCAGCAGACGGTCGCGCTCGGCATCGCGGGCCACACCGACTGGGTGAGCGCCACGATCGGCCTCTCGGCGACACTGCCGCCCGGAGCGAACGCCCCGGACGCGGCCTGGTCCGACCTGCGTGTCCTCGCCGTCCTGACAGACCGTGAGACCAATGTCCGTACCTCCGCGGACCTCACACGTGACGCGGAGGACGGCCGTGACTGGTCGGGCTCCTTGGAAGTGCTCCGTGACGATCACGTGGGTCGGGCCTCCCTCGCCGTGTACGCCGTCGGGACGGTGGACGGAGTGCGCGGTCGGTCGATCGCCGAGACCGATCGGAGCTGGCTCGTCGACACGGTCTCCGACGAGCCGGTCCGTGGACTGCAACTGGACGTACAGAAAGCCTCGTTCAGGAAGAGTTCCCGGGAATGGTTGCAGGCGTACGCGGACGCGCCGTGGATCGTGGACACTTCGGCCCGAGTCCCCACCGTGTTCGTGAACACGGATGTCGAGGGAGTCATCGGCCTGCTGGACAGCAACGGCTCAGGCGTCGACAGCAAAGTGCGTGACCTCCTGGTCGCCCAGATGTCCACCGATGTCTGGACCGCGGTGTTCCACGGCGCCATCGGTGACCTGGAGGTGGAGCCCGGCGGTGGCCCCGTCTTCCCGACCGACTGGCAGGGGGAGGTGCTGCGGGAGATGCTCCCGGACGTGCTTCCCGGCGTACAGGTCGAAGAGGCCCTGCGGCAGGTCCATCGCCGCCGCACCGGAGAGTCGGGCTGGGTGGAGCTCCAGACCCGCATCCACTACGCGGCGGTCCGCCGTGCCGATGCCACCAAGGCGCTCGCCTACGTCATTCGCAGTCTGGAACAGATGAACCGGGAGAGTGAGACGTGATCACTGCACCGAGCCACGTACCGGATCGCCTGGCGCTGCTAGCCACCTCGGCCGTCGATCCGTTCCTCACCGAGGAACTGCTCAAGGGTGAACATGTGCATGGCGGCATCGACCTGGCCAAGGTCGTGGAGCCGCTTCCCGAGGACGACGCGAGGTGGTCGGTCGAGCCGGTCCGGAGCCTGGTGGAGGACGCCATGTTCGAGTTCCGGCCGGACCGCACCCGAGCCGACGCGTGGCTCGCGCCACGTCTCCATGCCACGCTGCGTCTGACTCGGCGAGAGGCCGCGGACAAGCGTCTGTGGAACCACCTCGCCTTGGCGGTGGCGCCCGACTACGTCGCCTGGCGGCACCTGTCGGAGCCGACGGCGAAGCGGCCGGAGAAGCGTATCGCCGCAGAGCGCTTCCGGGGGCCCGCCGACCGTCAGTGTTTCTCCCGGCTCTGGTGGGCAGCCGAACTCTTCCGGAACGGATCGGATTACGAGCCGGTCGCCGCCGCCTGCGGAAACCAAGACCTCATTCACACGGTTCTACGCCTGGATTTGATTGACCACCGGCCCACCGCCCAGGCGCTGGTCCGCCTCCTACAGAGCGGACAGATCACCACGGGACGAGAGATCAACGGTCTCAGTACGGCGATCAACGCGGCCGGCGCGACCTTGGTCTACGACGTTCTCGCACCGGATGAGCCCAGGAACCCGGTCGTTCTGGGGGACTGGGTGGCCGAGGCGGGATCGGCACCACCGGTGGGCCGCC
Organism: Streptomyces ossamyceticus; assembly: GCF_001418475.1. Lineage (GTDB taxonomy): Bacteria > Actinomycetota > Actinomycetes > Streptomycetales > Streptomycetaceae > Streptomyces > Streptomyces ossamyceticus. The sequence goes on from NZ_LIQX01000275.1 coordinate 27,210, forward strand.
ACGAACTTCCGCAAGGGCCCGACGAGGAGCCCGCTCCGGAGCAGTCCGTGGCCGTACTCACCCGCTACTTCGCCGAGCTGATCGAGACCGCGCCAGTCCGGGGCAGGAAGAGTACGGAGTGACCGGCCGGGGCTGTCGGTCACTGAACTTCCCTGCCCGCGAACGGTCTTGCTAGCCCGTGTTCCGGCGCGGCCGCTCGGAGGATGGTGCAGGCGCCTGGTCCTCCGGGCGCGGGCACCTGGCGGTGCAGTCGTCCGCCGCCCCGCAGCCATGGCTTCGCAGCTTGGCCCGCTGCTCCTCGGTGGCCGCCGGCCACGGCTGGCTCAACGCGTCAGGGTTCGGTGCGGGAAGACCGATCGCGGCGCCCAGCAGGTGTGCTCCGAACAAGGGTGGCACGGCGTTGCCCACCTGCTGGGCCTGTGCCTTGCCGGACCATGGATAGTCCGGTGGGAAGCTCTGCAACATCCCCGCCTCGTTCATGCTGAACCGCGCGCCCTCATAGACGATGTCCGCGTTGAGGTGTTGGAACACCACGAAGCGGGAGATACGACCGGTGACGGTGAACGCGGGTTGCTGATCCCCTCGCACGCCGCGCCTCCCGGAAATTCCGGAGCTGCCGTAGTTCGAGCGGACCAGGAAGGGGGTCTCGCGTCCCGGATGTGTGCCCACAGGTTCGGCCAGCACCTCACCCATCGACCTCCAGGGCTGCAGGTCTTCGTCACCGGTTTCCCTGTGCTGTGCGGTCACCGGGGCCGAGGCTTCGTCGAAGGTCGGCTGATGGGCCTGACCTGATGAGACCCGGCCGTCCTCGTTCCTACGGTTCCATGCCTTGGCCTCGTAGGAACGGTGGGTCGGTGCAGGAAGCGACGGCGCGTCGAGACCGTCACGACGAGCGATCAGTACCGCGCGGGATCGCTTCTGAGGGACACCGTAGGTCTCGGTGTCGAGGAGGCCGACGACGACGTTGTACCTGGTGCCGTCGGGGAGACCTGTTTCCTGCAGCACCTTGGCGTAGTGGTGCCAGAGTTCCTCGACTGAGGGGACCTGTTCGAGGACGATGACGTCGTACGGGCGCTTTCCCCGGTTCGGGCTTCTGGTCGCCTGGACTGCGTAGCGGAGCGGCTCGAGGACCAGCGCGGTGCGCGGATCGCTGAGAGTCTTCAGGTCCTCGTCGATCGTCGCGTCGGATTCTCCTGCCGTCAGTCGCTCGATGTACTCCTTCACCTTGTTCAGGTTCTTACGCCCGGCGCCGTGCCCAGCCACGGAGTAGGTCTGGCAGGGAGGCCCACCGGCCAGCACATTGATCTCAGGGGGCAGAGCCTCGAAGGATTCCCTACGGACCGCGCTCACGTCGGCGTGCAGGGTCTCCAGCCCGGCCGCGTATCGCGTGAGACAGGCGCTCTTGTCCCACTCGATGCCGAGACTCGGGATGCCGAGCGTGTGCCCCGCGACATCCAGCCCCCCGGGTCCCGCGAAGAGATCCAGGACAAAGGGTTTGTCGAGGATGGACTGGTGTGGCGCCGTGCTGGTCATGTGGCGGAAGTCTAGCCGGCTGGAGCCACTGCCGAATCCTTGTCCAACGCCTCGGCGATGGCCCGCCCCAGGGCCTCTCCGACGGGCGGGGGTGTCGCGTGCCCGATCTGTCGATATCGGGCGGTCTTGCGGCCGGCGATCTGCCACGATTCGGGAAAACCCTGCAAAAGCGCGGCCTGCTCGGCCGTGAGCTTCACCATGCCGTGCCTACCCAGCTGGGGATCCCACACGAAGTCCGGGCCGGGAACCTGGTCGCCCACCGTGTGCCCGTCTACTCCCATGGTCGCCCATTTCCGCTTGGCGCCGGTCGGCCCGAGGTCGGCGCCACCCCGGTTCTTCGAACCGCCGACCAGAGTCGGAGCCGGTTGATCGGCTTGGGCTGCCCAGCGGGCGGCCTCCTTCCAGCCACGCGCGGCCATGGAGGATCCGAGGGTGTCACCGACCGTGCTCGGCTGCGACACGGTGGGCGCGGGAGGCCGGAACGCCGTCGCCCGCTGTCCTTCGACGGCCACGAGGACACCTTGCCTGCGGTTCTGCGGCACGCCGAAGTCGATCGCGTTCATGACGAACCACGAGAACTCGTAACCCAGGTGCGCCAGTTCGGCGCGAGCGAAATCACGGAAGTGCTGATACTCGTCCGAGTGGGCGAGGCCGGGGACGTTCTCGATGAGTACCGCACGAGGCCTGATCGCATGGACGAGATAGATGGTGGCTTCCAACAGCCGTTCTTCCGTGCTCGAATCCGACCGTCCGACGGTCGCACTCGACTTCACCCTTGGCAGCCCGGCCGCGAGGAGATCCACGTCGTAGCTCACGGGATGGTCAGCGGGGTCGAAGTCGAGTAAATCGGTGTGCAGCACGTTCCACTGTGGTCGATTGGATCGCAGTGTCCCGACAGGAACCTCGTCGTCGTCCAGCAGCAGGCGTGGTTCGAATCCCGCTCGCTCCAAGCCGAGGGCCAAGCCCCCGGCCCCGGAGCACACATCCACGAAGGTCAGTCCCCCCACGCTTCACGTCCCTTCGTTCCCTCTGCCAGACGTCGCTGCACAGCCGATGCCACTCGCACGGCCACTTCCTCAGGAGCTTCATGCTCCCAGAACCGCAACACCATCCATCCCTCTGCGGTCAGGTGCTCCGTCGTCTCCCGATCGCGAGCCATGTTCCGGTCCAGCTTGTTGCGCCACCACTCCGCGTTGGACTTCGGATGCGTGGCGTGTTCTGGGCACCCGTGCCAGAAACACCCGTCGATCAAGACGGCCACCTTGGCCCGGGTGAAGGCCACGTCGATGCGTCGCCGGGCCATGCCCGGCACCGGGTACTCGACGCGGTAGCGCAACCCTTGGGCGTGGAGCAGGCGGCGCACCGCCAGCTCGGCGGCGGTGTCCTTGCTCACCTGCCTGCTCATGCGTGCCGAGACGGCGGGCGACAACGGCTTCATCGTGCTCAAGGCGGCGGTGCCTCACGATCGTGGCTCGGTCTGGGCGGTTGTTGTCCGAGTCGATCGGAACGCCACCCCTGGCTGCGATTCGATTCCATCACGAGGGCGTGGCCAGCCGCACCGAGTCTTGATGATCAACGCAGGAGGGTGCATGGTGGCGGCCGGCGCCGCCGAGGTTGCCCTTGGGCCACTCGCTTCTCTGGAGTGTCGCGCCTCCGCGGCCCGCGTCAAGGGCGCTGCGCGTCGCCTGCGGCGATCGGCCTGCGGCCGACCCTTGACCCGGGCCGCTCCAGCACGGGGGAGAAGCGAGCGCGCGGCCCGGAAAGGTGGGTGGCCCGGCCGAGTTCAGGTGGAGGTCGGCCGGGTTGTGGGACGGGGGTCGGGGCGCGATCTCGCCTCGCAAGCACGCCGGGTCGCTCAGCGGCTTGCGGAGAGTGGGGGGTGTCTCGGTTCCGCCCGTACGCGATTCGGGACTACGCCCCGTGGCACCCCTCGTACGGCTCCCCCGACCCGCACCAGCACGCGCTCCCCCTCTGCGGTGGCCACTCCACCGCCAAGCCCCGCGCCGCCAGGGTCGTCGCGTACTGGGGGAGGAGGGTCGCGTCGTCCGGGGAGGTGCCCTCCGAGGCTGCGAAGGCCTCGTAGGAGGGGACCGTGCCGGTCACGATGCCCAGGTTGGGGGTGCCCGACGAGGCCAGTTCGCGCAGGGAGGACTCTATGGTCGCCAGGTGGTCGTCGTGCGACGGGTACTCCGCCAGGAGGCCCGGGTAGGCCGTCACCAGTTCCGAGAGTTCCGTGGTCGGCCAGTGGAGCACCGCCACCGGGAACGGGCGGGACAGGGCCTCCCGGTACGTGCCCAACTCCGCGCGCAGGCGGGAGATCTCCGCCTGGAGTTCCGCCGGGTTGTCCGAGCCGAGGGACCAGACCCGTTTCGGGTCGTGCAGCTCGTCCAGGGAGACCGACGACGAGTGGAGGGTGTCCGCCAGCGCGTCCCAGTCGTCGTGCGGGGCGCCCAGCATGCGGCGCACCCGGTGGCGGCCGAAGAGGAGAGGGCGGGTCGCGTACGGGGGCTCCGCCACGTCCGTCAGCAGGAGCAGCGCGGCCGCCGTGAACGTGTCCTGGGCCGCCTCCAGCTCGTCGTGGGCCTCCAGCGCCTCCGCCACGATCACCCAGGGCGCCGGGTCCCGGGGAGCAGTCGCCCGGATGCCGTCGATGATCGCCCTCGCCTCGGCCTCGTGGCCGTACTCCCAGAGGTTCGAGGCCTTGAGGGCCCGTACGAGGTGGGGGTTCTCCAAGGGGGTGGTGGAGGCGAGCAGGCGGTCGTAGAGGGCGGTCGCCCTGGGGCGGTCGCCGGCGAGTTCGCGGTGGGCGGCGGCCTGGATGAGGAGGTGTTCCGCGTCCTCCGGGTAGAGGTCCGCGGTCCGCTCCAGGCGGGCCGCTTCGGCGGGGTGGTCGACGTTCTCGGCAGGCGTGTCGGGGCGCATGGACGACACCGTACTGCCCGGGGAAGGCCCACGGGGTGGTGGTGCGGGGTGCTTCCGGCCGGTTGTGGGTGGGGGCGGGCCGGGGCGCGACTTTCGCCGTGCGAGCGGGTGCGGCTCACGCCGCTCCCGCTCCGGCCCGCACCACCCTGCTCCGCCTCGCGCCACCGGCTCGCACCACCCCGCTCCGCTAGATCGTCACCCCGTCGATCTGGAGTGTCTGTACCGCGCCCGCCGCGAACGGGACCGCCACCGACTTGCCGTTCAGGCGGGTGTCGGAGTACGCGCGGTAGCGGTCCGTGCCGCCCGAGGTGTGGGTGTTCCAGCGGGGGACCAGGCCGTTCGTGCCGCCCGTGACCGTCGTGAAGCGGGAGAGGTCGAACGTCAGGGTCTGGGCGGACGAGGCGGTGTTGATCGCCACGATCACCAGACGGCGGGCCGCCGCGTCGTACGCCGCCGCCGTGTAGCTGGAGCCCGCGTCCAGGATCGTCATCCCCGGGCGGATGTGGCGGCTGAACTGCGCCATCACGTAGTACTTCGTCTCGATCGCGCCCGGCTGGAGCGTGTTCGCGTCGTACTTGATCATGCCCCAGCCCGCCGTCGGGTCCATCACCTGCCAGTAGACCCAGGCCGTGGGGTGCAGCCAGCGGAAGTCGTAACAGAGGTTGCGGGCGAGGGACCAGCCCGTGCCGTCGCTGTCGCCGGTCTCCGAGTTCCAGAGCTTCTTGCCCGCGGTCGTCACGACGTCCGTGTAGAGGAGGTCACGGCGGCCGTTCGCGCCCTGGTAGCCGTGCACGTTCACCTGGCTGACCAGGCCCTTCGTCGTGGCGTTGAAGGAGTTCCAGGTCGAGCGTGCCGTGTCGTAGTTCGTCTCGTCGGACGCGGAGATACGGACCGACTGCAGGCCCCGCTTGTCCAACTCGCTGCGCATGTAGGGGAGTACGGCGGCCTGGACGGCCGGGTCCATGTGGCAGCCCTCCTGGGTGCCGGTGGCCGTCCACCATGTCGACGCCGGCTCGTTGAAGGGGTCGACCGTCGCGAAGTTCACGCCCCAGTTGTTCTTCGCGCGCAGGGCCACCGCCGCCAGATGGGAGGCGTGCTGGCGGTAGTTCCAGGTCTGGAGGTTGTTGCCGCCGCCCGAGGCGCCCGACGGGTTGTGGTTGCTGCACATCCACCACATCGGGGAGTTCGCGAACAGCTCGGTGGTCGCGCCGCGGGCCACCGCCTTGGTGAGCGCCGCCCGCTGGTTGGTGTCCGCCGTCCAGTCCCAGGCCGAGGACGCCGGGTCCTCGTTGTTCCAGTCCTGCCAGTAGCCCTCGATCTGCTTGAACGCGGGGATGTTGGGCGACACGACCATCGACTCGCCGTTCACCGAGTTCGTGCTGCACGCGCCCAGGTTGTAGCGGGCGATGTTCATGCCGAGGCCCGGCAGCGCGGTGCCGTTGTACGTCGTCGTCTTCGTCGTGAACCACAGGTCGGCGAAGTCGTCCCGCGCGCCGAACACGTTTGCCCACCAGGCGAGCGAGGTGCCCCAGCCCTCCCAGGTGCCGTACTTCGTCCCTGGGCTGATCGCGATGGTCGCGTCCGCGTGGGCGGTGCCGGTGGCGAGGGCGGTGCCCGCGACCGCGCCGCCGGCCGCGGCCAGCAGGGCTCTGCGGCCCAGCACCGGGGAGGCGGAGGTGCGTGGTTCGGGGCGGTGGGCATTCCTGGGGTTCTGCGGTGCGGGTGAGGAAGCGGTCATGTCAACTCCGGGTTGCGGGTGTCGGGGTGGGGAGACCCCGGGGGGAGGTGGAGAGACGCAGGAGGGCCATCGGAAGAGTCAGGGGTGAACCATGAGGTTGTCGAGAGGTGTGACAGCGCTTTCTCCGATTTATTTCAACGGTTGTGAGAAGGGCAGATAAAAGCCTTGCCGTCCGTGATCATCCGGTTGCGGGGAGAGAGTCAACCTGAG
>NZ_LIQX01000276.1 GCF_001418475.1 Streptomyces ossamyceticus
ACCTGACCAACCACTACTAGGCCGAAATCAGGGCACCTGCGCCGGCGCGCACCGCACCTCCCTGAGACCGGCCAGACGGTACCGCTCTCTGGCGACTCCCGATGCTGCCCCCGGGACCGCCACCGCCCTTCGGCTCAGTGCGGCATCGAGCTCAGCACCGCGTCCGCGATCCTTTCGGCCTCGGCCCTGCACGTGTCCGCCGGGTGTTCCGGTTCGCTGAGTCTGACCAGCACCGTCATGTTGCCGTCGCGCAGGTCCAGTCGGCAGCCCGTGCCGTCCGACCACGCAGTGTCCCAGTACGACTCCTCACCCGGTCCGGGCCCGGCGGTGCCCCCGACCTTCTTCACGGTGTCCAGGAGATCCGCTTTGGCGGCCGCCGCGCCCGGGGGCAGCCCGGTGGTCGCGCTCGGCCGGGGTCCGGTGGTCGACGTGCCCGGGCGGAACAGCCACCAGCTCACCCACGCGTGTTCCTCGTCCGCGGCGTCGGTGTACAGACAGTCGCCGCTGTCGGACATCCGGGAATAGCTGCCGAGGTCGTGCTTTTCCCCGAGGTCCGACGTGGGCAGCGGCAGCTTCTCTGCCATCTCCTCGCAGGTCGGCACGATGGCGTACACGTCGCCCTTCGGTCCTTCCTCCCCCTCCGGCCACAGGGTGTAGATCCCGGGGATCATGCCCGCCAGGACCACGACGGACGCCGCCACCAGCATCCGCCGCAGGAGCCGGGGCCGTACGGGGTCGGCGGCGGCCGCCGCGACGGCGTCGACCGCGGTGGTCGCCACCGGGGGCTCCACCCACGCCCCGGTCCCACCCGACGCGGAGCGGCTCGCCAGGTCGAGGACGGTGCGCTCCGGCGCGCCCAGCACCCGGTCGACCTCCGCCTGCTGGTCGGCGATCAGCCCGCGCACAGTGTCCGGCCACCGTCCGCCACCCCCGGGCGCCACCGGCCCGAGCAGCTCCAGCAGTCGCTCCGGGTCCGGCCGCTCGGCCGGCTCCTTGGCCAGGCAGGCCGCGACCACCTCCCGCAGTCCGCTCGGCACGTCCGACAGGTCCGGCTCGGCGTGCACCAGGTCGTACAGCGTCACGAGCGTGGACTCCCGCGCGAACGGACTCCGCCCGGTGGCCGCCATGGCGAGAACCGAGCCGAATGAGAACACGTCGCTCGCCGCCGTCAGTTCCTTCGCCTCGGCCTGCTCCGGCGACATGAAGGCGGGCGAGCCGACGACCACCCCGCTCTCGGTCAGCTCGGTGGCCCCGGTCCCCTCGGTGGCCCGGGCGATGCCGAAGTCGATGACGCGTACGCCGTCATCGGCGAGCAGCACGTTGTCCGGCTTGAGGTCCCGGTGCACCAGCCCCGCCCGGTGCATCTCCACCAGGGCGGTGGCCAGCCCGACGGCGATCCGCCGTACGGTCTCCTCCGGCTGGGGGCCGGTACGGTCGACCACCGTGCCGAGCGAGGGCCCGGTCACGAACACCGAGGCCAGCCACGGCGTCTCGGCCTCGGTGTCGGCGTCGGTCACGGCGGCGGTGAAGGCCCCGGACACCCGCCGCGAGGCGGCCACCTCCCGCCGGAACCGGGCCCGGAACTCCTCGTCGGACGCGATCCGCGCGTGCACCTGCTTGACCGCGGCCAGCCGGCCGTCCGGCCCGGCCCCCAGCAGCACCCGGCCCATGCCTCCGCGGCCGAGCTCGGCGAGCAGCCGGTACGGCCCGACCGCGACCGGATCGGTCGCCCTGAGCTCCCTCACTTCTTCTCCACGATCTTGATGGCGGCGCCGGCCGCCTTCACGGCCTCCGCTTCGCAAGCACCCCGCCCGACGTACGCGGTACCGCTCACCCCGACCGTCATCCGCAGGTTCACGTCCCGTAGCGACAGGCGGCAGTTGTCGGTGTCATCGCTCTTCAGCGGCAGCCACAGCCCCTCGTCGGCGAAGTCCAGGTCGGCCTCGCGACCGGTCTCTCCCTCGGGCAGGTCCGACTCGTGATCTTGGGCGGCGCGCTCCGCGCCGGTGCCGAAGACCTGGGAGGTCGTGTGCACCTTCCAGGTGACGGTGATCCGGTCACCGTTGGTCCGCTCCCACGTGCACGTCCCCGGGTGCACGATCTCCGCCGCGTTCAGGATGACCCCGTCGAAGTCCTTCACCTCGAAGCCGGACGGCATCCGGACCTCCTCGCGGATGTCGTAGCAAGTCCTCGCCCGCGCCTGATACACGTCGTCGACCCACGACAGCGGCGCGTTGTCCAGGAAGACGGTGGAGTACAGCCACGCCGCCTGCGACCTGCCCAGGGTCGCGAAGTGCAGGGCGACCAGGGCCACGGTCAACGCCACCGCCCGCGGCCACATCCGCTTTCGCCGGGGTGGGGGCGCCCCAGGACCCGCCGCGAGCGGCAGGGTCGAGGTCAGCTGCTCCACCTCGGTCCGCTGGCCGGCGATCAGCCTCGCCACGGCCCCGGGCCAGGGCCGTGCCGTCGGCTCGACCGGCCCGATCAGGGCGAGCAGCTGCTCCGGGGCGGGCCGTGCGGCCGGTTCCTTGGCGAGGCAGGGCTCGATGACGGCGCGCAGCGCGTCCGGTACGCCGGACAGGTCGGGCTCCGCATGCACGATCTCGTGCAGCAGGCGCGGTACCGACTCGGCGGCGAACGGCGGACGCCCGGTGGCGGCCGCGACCAGGGTGGACCCGAGCGCGAACACGTCGGCGGCCGGGGTGGCCTCCTGCCCTAGGGCCTGCTCGGGGGCCATGAAGGACGGCGAGCCGATGAGCGATCCGGTGTGCGTGATGCGGGTGGCGCCCTCCACGGCGCGCGCGATGCCGAAGTCGATGACGCGTACGCCGTCCTCCGCGAGCAGCACGTTGGAGGGCTTGAGGTCCCGGTGCACCAAGCCGGCCCGGTGGATGTCGGCGAGCGCGGTGGCCAGCCCGGCCGCCAGCCGCCGTACGGTGTCCTGGGGCAGGGTCCCGCCGCAGGCGTCCAGAGCGTCGCTCAGCGAGGGCCCCGGTACGAACACCGAGGCCAGCCAGGGCGTTTCGGCGTCCGGATCGGCATCCAGGACCGGCGCGGTGCAGGCACCGGACACCTTCCGGGAGGCGGTCACCTCCCGCCGGAACCGTGCCCGGAAGCCGTCCTCGTCGGCGTACTCGGCATGGATCTGCTTGACCGCTACGAGCCGTCCGTCGGGGCCGGTGCCGAGCAGGACCCGCCCCATCCCCCCTTGTCCCAGCTCGGCGAGAAGTCGGTACGCGCCAACTGCTCCCGGGCCGAGCGTGGTTATCGGTCGCATGCTCCCGCTGTCCCTCCAGCCTCCTGAGCTTGACTCTGTCGGGATCTTGGAGGTGCCGAGGTCAGGTGCCCAGGGTTCGCCAGGACTTCGGCCGGGTTGTCTCGGGTCGGTCGAGGCAGTGCTGGAAGGCAGTCGGCGGGCGGGGCGTGGGGGGGTCTTCGGTCGGCGGCAGTGCACTGAGGAGCTCGATGCTGACGGCGGTGGCCGTCGGCCTGGATCACCTTCAGCGCGACCAGTTGCCCGCCGGCCGAGCGGGCCAGATACACCACACCCATGCCGCCCGCGCCGAGCCGTCCGAGCAGCCGGTGGTCCGCGAGCTTGGCGGGATCGGCGACACGCAGCGGTTCCATCACTTCCCCTTCAGCCGCTGCTCGACGCGCGTCAGCATCTGAGCCATGGCCTTGCCGCCCAGCTGCTGGAGTTCCTCCTGGGTGTGGCCGACGCCGCCCGTCACGGAGACGGCCCCGACCACGGTGTCCAGCCTGGCGACCATCCAGAAGTACTGCTGTGCGGCAGCCCCGTCCTCGGTGAACTGTCCTGCTTCGAGCACGGAGTCGTCGGCGTACTCCTGCTCACGGGCGCCGAAGGGGGTGCCCAGCGACATCAGACCCGTGATCCGCTCGTTCGACCGGGGCCGCCGCTCCGGGCAGCGCAGCACCTCCCCGAGCGTCGTGCTCAGCTGCTCGTCGGCGCCGAGGACCGAGGCGTGCACGGTGGCCGCGGCGGTCACCTTGACCTCGCTCGTGCCAGAGCTGCTGGCAGCCGGCTGTAGCGCGACGTGCTCGCCAGCACCCCACGCGGCAACTTCTCACGCCGCCAACGGCAGCTCTCGTCCAGTACCGCCCAGGTTCCTGGGACGCTCACCCCCGGAGACCGGGCGACGAAGACTCGGCCCCGGTCGCCCGGCCCGAGCACGACGGACTCCGCCAGACGGGTCCCGTCCGCCGAGGACTCGGGGACGGGGGAGGGATCGGGTGTGAAGACGGACGAAGCCGCGGGGGTCGAGTCGCTCGACGGTGTCGCCGCACCGCTCGCGCTCGGAGAGCGGCGGCCCAGGGCGCACCGCTCTGCCGGGAAGGTCCAGCGTCCGCCCCCTGCGTCGAACACCCGGTAAGCAGGACCCCCGCAGCCAGCAGGATCACCCAACTACTCTGTATTCCTTGGGCGTTGCCTGTCACTCAATCCCCTCGACACCGTTCGATCCGTCCAACTCATCGAACCTAGACGGCCGAGACGAAGCGAACCTCAGTGGAAACACGTATCTGCACACGCATTCGACTGCCGGGCGCACGGCCACGGCGGCCTAACCTAAGACCGCGTCCTATGTGGTGAGGCCTCGCTGACCTCGGTATGGGGCGGGGTACATGGAGTTGGATTGTTCCGGACGGGCTTCGGGAGATCGCGAAGCCGCTGATCCCGCCGTCGAAGGTGCGGCCGCAGGGCGGCGGGACGCAGGACACGCCTGATGAGACGTTGTTCGCGGCGATCATCTACGTGCATGTCAGTGGTTGCGCCTGGCGGGCTCTGCCACCCTGCTTCGGCATATCGAAGTCGACCGCTCACCACCGTTTCCCGATCTGGTCTTCGCCGGGCGATGAGCACAGTACCGCGCATCTTCCAGCGCACCGGGCCCCGGGACAGTGCGAGCGGGCGGCTGCCAGTTGCATCCTTCGGCGCCACCACCTCGGCGGTCATCTCCACCGGGGTGTCGAACCCGGGCAGGCGTACCGGGTCGAGGTCGTACTCCCCGGTGAGCGTTCGGTACGGTCCGGGCTTGCCCCGATCAACATCGTTCGCCGGTGCCTGCGCGGGCATCCCTGCCCCGCGGGAGCCGGACGGGTGCGTGTCGCCGGCCGCCGCGTCCAGCCGGCCGGCGCCCTGCGGCCGTCACTTGCAGGTCCGCAAGCTGCTCGGGCCTCATCTCGTCGAGGGCGAGCCGGGAAGGTCCGTCTGTCCTGCGCGCATCCGGCGGCCGGGCGCCATGCCCACCGGGCCGGCCAGCCGCAGCACGCCCGCTTCGGCACCTCGAGCAGCCGGTCCCCGTTCGGAACTCGACCCGCACATCCGCCATGGGCACCTCCCTCGGCGCGCGCCATACCAGTTCACGCGCCCCGCCCTTCCCTCCGAACCGCCACCCCGGGGGAAGCCGATCGTCGGCCGTCGTACTCAACGGCTGCGATCTGTGCGGCTGTTCAGCCTGTGCCGGTCCGGGCGAGCCCGCCAGGGCCTGCCCGGACCGGCACGGCGCCTACACATATTCGCCGGACACGGATCAATGCTTCTCTCCTCAAAACCACGTGGGCAGACGTCCCGTCGGTCCCAGGCGCCTCGCGCGTCACTGAGGACGAGCAAGAGGTGTGGGTGGGTTGACCGCCAGGAGACGCCGAGGGCGGCAGAGCGTCGCGATCGAGCCGTCAGGAGGGGTGGTGCGGGTGGAGCGTGCGCGGGCGTGGACCGTGCCGGAGGCGATCGGCTACCGCCTCGGTCTCGCTCGTACCGTCCGGCCCGTGCACGACCAACTGGCCGCTGTGGACCGGGCGCTGGTGGTGCAGCGCGGCAGCGAGCACGCGGCCGCCTGAGCCACAAAGGCCGGACGCACCCCGCCCACCTCCACGCCGGCCCGGGATGGCTCGGTGAAAACACGTAGATGCCTACCGAACTTGGGGTCGACACCGCGCCCTGAGCTGCCGACGGGGTCATGATCTCCGTGGCGGAGGAGCTACCAGGTGCGCAGGGGAGGCTGTCATGTCGAACGCGCGTGGGGGCAGACCGAAGTGGGTCGGCGTCGTCGTGGTGGTGTTCCGCCTGACCATGGCGGTGGTGATCACGCTGTACGCCTGGCGAACGTACGAGGAGATCGCCATCGCCCGCGCCCGTGACTCGGGAGCACTGGTACAAGCGGACGCCACCGTCGAGAAGCGAACCGAGGAGCGGATGTGGTCGCTGGGTGGAGCAGGCCAGGACCGTACGTCGGACGTGCACGTCTGGTACGACGTCACGGTCGAACTACGGGTGAACGGTGAGCTGCAAACGGTGAAGGGCGCGGCCGGCAAGGACGTGGGCGAACACGCCCGGGTCGGTTTGTGGCACGGGAAAGTCATCGAAGTCGAGGGGTACTACGTGTGGCAAGGGTGGCACAGCGGCCTAGGCGGTAACACCCTCCTGGCCCTCTACCCCCTGTGCATGGGCTATCTGAACGTCCTCGCGGTCACGGCGGGCGTCTGGAGGGCACGTCGGAACGGCACCCGCGTGGCCGACCCCATCAACTTCGCCTTCGACATGGTGCTCGGCTTCATCGCCGGAGCGTTCGCCATCCTTGTGCTAATCGTCATCGCCGCTCTGCTCAGCAGCGAACAGCCCCGGTACTGGCCGCTCATCCCCGTCGCCACCAGCATCACGGCCACGCTGCTCCTCATGCGCCAGACGCTCCGGTCGGGCTCGATCGAGATCACCCCCGCCCCGGCCGACGACACCATCGCCGAGAGCAAGCCCGCGCGGCGCTGACGCGTCCGGCCGAACGGGACGGTACGGGGCGCTTGCGACCGACCGGCAACGAGCCAAAGCCCTCTTCGGGCACGGAAGGAAACCAACACGTGACGAACTCCAACAGGCCTGCCCCCAGCGGCGGGAAGCTGACCACCGCATACGTGCTGACGGGAGCGGCTTCGGTCCTCACTCTCTGCGGGCTCTACCTCCTGGACTGGTTCCCGGAGCGCTTCGTGGAAGGCCTCACGTTCCTCGACTACCGTGTCGAGCACCTGGCGTCCCGCGCCGAAGCAAGTCATCTGCAGGGGTGGGAGGTTATGGGCGACACCTACTTCCGGATCGGATACCTCGTCCAGACCGCCTCCTTCGTGCTGCTGCCCTTCGTCGTGGCGCGCAACAGCCGGTGGCACTGGTGGGCGGCTCTCGCCGTGCTCGGGGCGGCCTGGCAGATGGCCGGCATGGCCGGCGCCGGCATCGTCAACACGACGTTCGCGCCGGCATTGGGCCCCCTCGCCGGACTCCTGGCCCTCCTCGGCTGGGGGCTCGCGCGCTGGGCGGTGGATGACGCCGGCCCCCCTGCTGTGGCAGGAAGTGCCAGTCGGCGAACGCGCCACCACTGATCACCTCGAAGCAGCCGTCGCCGCGACCTTGCGCCACGTCGCCCCGGACGTAGGGGCCATGACGAGCGAGCTCACGGTCGGGCGGCGCACGGTGCGGCGGGCGGGGGCCGAGTCGCCTCCGTCTGCCGGACCGCTTCGAGTACGGGCGAACCCGCGACCACGCTCGGGGAGAACATCATCGGGCGCCGAGGGGCTGGGCTCCCACCCGGGTCGGCTCACCCCGGATGCCGCCATCGACCGCCCGTGCGGCCGGGTCTCGGCTGCACGGGCGGTCGATGGTCGGCGGGCGCGGGGCCTTCTCAGAGGTGCTGTTCGGTGGCGCGGGCCGTCGGCACGAACGGGCTCGTCCTCGCCGCCCAGGACGACCTCGCAGTAGCCGTCGACGCGTGGCGGTGAATGCGCGGCGCTCCCCGCGGGACGGTGGGCGGCGGGGCGGGGACACGGTGCCTCTGAGGAGCGGAGGTTCCCGTGCGGGGCATGTGGGGCATCATCAAATCCGGTCCCCCACTCGCACTTCAGGGAGCCCCCAGATGCTCCGTGGCATCGATGTCAGCGCCTACCAGCCCTCGTCCTACGACACGGACGGATACTCTTTCGTCTTCATCAAGGCGACGGAGGGCCGCTCCTACATCAACCCGAAACTCCCGGCCCAGACCAAGCACGCCCGTGACGCCGATCTGGTCGTCGGCTTCTACCACTTCCTGTGGCCCGGCAACCTCGCCGCCCAGGCCGAGTACTTCGTCCGACATGCCCCCGAGATGGGGGGTGACATCCTCGCCGTGGACTGGGAGACCACCGGCGAGGGCACGCACGCGACGAACGCGGAGAAGGACCAGTTCATCCGCAAGGTCAAGCGGCTGCGCCCGAACAACCGGGTCGTGCTGTACGCGAACCGGCACTACTGGCTGACGATCGACACGACGTCGTACGCCGGTGACGGCCTCTGGATCGCCGACTACGTCTCGGCGGGCAAGCCCCGCATCAAGGCCAAGTGGCGCTTCCACCAGTACACCGACGACCCGCTGGACAAGAACGTCGCCGACTTCGCGAGCAAGGCGGCGCTGCGCACGTGGGCCTCGAACGCCTGACCGGCGGCGGGGGGAAGTCGGAGAGAACGTCACCACCCGGGGGATCGACCTGCTCGCACTGCCCTGGGGGACGCGGCTGCGGCTCGAAAAGACCGCCGTCGTCGAGGTGACCGGGCTGTGCAACCCGTGCGCGCAGATCGACGGGTTCCAGAAGGGTCTGATGAAATCTGATGAAACAGGTCGTGGTACGGGACGAGCACGGCCGCCCCCGGTTCCGGTCCGGGATCATGGGCATCGTGGTGACGGGCGGTGTGGTGCGCCCCGGGGACCCTGTGGACATCGGCCTGCCGGCCGGCCCGCATCAGGCTCTGGACATGGTCTGACAGCAGTCTCCGTGGTGGGCGGCGCTCCTCAGCCCACCACGGACGGACCGCAGGTCTGAGCCGCATGGAGCGGCACGGCCAAGGTCAGTACGACGGTGGCGGCGACCGTGGCGAGCCACACCGCGTACAGCGCCGCGGGCCGCGCCCGGCGACGCGAGATCACCCACGCGATCCACGCGGCCGACGATCCGGCGGCCAACGCCGCCAGAAGGCACAGTGCCACCACGTTCCCCGAGATCGGTTCCACGGGCGCATTCGCCGTGCAGTAGTCGCTGTCGTTCGTCAGCTCGGTGTCCAGAAGCACCACGAAGATCCCGAGTGCCGACGTCGTCCAGGCCACGACGGCCAGCACCCGGTACGTCACCCTGGGCCATGGCCGCAGGGCGCCCGCCAGCGCCGCGCACATCAGCAGGAGCGGCACAGCCATCAGCCGAAACGGCACCGCCATCGCCCGCGTCATGTCCCCCAGGCCCGCGCGGTACTGGCTGACCTCGGGGTCGTCAGCCCAGTAGAACCCCTTGAACGCCGCACACACCGAGGTGATGACCACCAGGGTGGCCAGCGCGTGCGCGTGCACACGGGCCCGAGGCGCGTCCGGGAAGGACGCCGGCCAGAGGACGTCCCGGAACCGACCGTTCACCCCCCGGTCGACGGCAGCCCTGCAGCCTTCTGCGGTCACCAGCCTCACGTCCCGACTCCCCCCGCGTCCGTGTCTGCTCCCCACGGGCGTGCACCGCGAAGGTGGGGACGCACACGAGCCTGGCATGTCCCGAGCCCGCGCCGCATCCGTGCAACCACGTAGGAAGCCGGTGTGTCGGGCGCGTCGTGAACCATCGGGGATCCCCGTGAGTGGCAGCTCGCCTGCCGCCTCATCGGCGTCGGTCGAGGGCGGCGCGGGTCATCAGGCCGGCCAGGGCGGAGCGGGACGGCAGGGATGTCTTGCGGTAGATGGCCGAGAGGTGGGTCTCTACGGTTCGGCGGCTGAGATACAGCTTGGTCGCGATGGCCTGGTTTCCGAGTCCTTCGGCTACGAGTTCGGCGACCTGCCGCTCCCGTGCGGTGAGTTGGTCGAGGTAAGTGGGGGCGGGCGGGGCGGGGGGCGCCTCGTCCCGTGGGCGTGTGAGTGCTGCCAGATCGGTCAGCAGGCGGGCGCCGCCGATGTCGGCCAGGCGGCGGGCGCGTTCCCACAGCGCGGTGGCGCGTGGAACGTCGCCCGCGGCCTGGGCCTGGGTGGAGGCCAGCAGCAGGGAGTAGGCCTCCCAGAGCGTGGCGCCGGACGGTGCGTAGGCCCGGGCGGCGCGCTCGAAGAGGCGGGCGGCCGTGCGGGGGTCGCCCTGGTGCTGGGCGAGCGCGGCCTGGGCGCGCAGCGCGGCCCCGCGCTGGCCGTGCAGCCCGATGAGGTCGGCTTCCTCGGCAGCTCGTGCGGCCCAGCGCTCGGCCTGTGGGGTGTCGCCGAGGGCGAGGGCGGTGGCGGCGAGGGTGTCCAGCTGGCCGGGGCGTATGGAGGGCTGAAGGCCGAGGAGTTCGGGACCGCCGGCCCGCAGGATGGCGTCCTGGGCCCGGTGCGGGTCGCCGCTCACCAGGGCCGTGTGGCCGAGCACGCATCCGGCCAGCGAGGCCCACCAGTGACGGCTGGTGCCGGCGGTGGCGACGGCCTCCTCGGCGGTCGTCAGGGCCAGGGTGTCGCCGAGGGGGCGGTGCACAAGGAGGATCAGCGCTTTGAAGCTCAGTGTGAAGGCGAGCAGATCGCTGCTGCCGATGGCTCGGGCGACGGCTTCCGCTTCCTCGGCCGCCGCCAGTGCGGAGGGCAGTCGGCAGGTGGTGAGGTGCACGAAGGCCCTGGCGCTCAGCAGGTGCGGCAGGACATGGACCTGACCGCTTCGACGTGCGATGTCCAGTCCGCGGTCGGCGTGGCGTTCGGTGTCGGCGTAGCGTTCGAGGAGGGCTTCTGCCCAGGCCAGCCAGACCAGCGCCTCGGACAGTTCGGTGAGGTCGGGGTCGGTCAGTCCGTCCGCGAGCGCGGCGGCGGTATCGGCGAGCCGACCGGCCGTGGCCGTCTGTCCTTCGTAGGCCTCGCCCAGCGAAGCGAGCGCCAGCGCGCCCAGCTCTCCCATGAGGTCGTTGTGGGAGCGGGCCACGGCGAGGGTCCGGTCGACGTCGTCGCGGACAGCGGGGTAGGAGACGGTGTTCAGGGCGGCCATACCGAGGGCGAGTCCGAGGAAGACTGCCTGGCGGGGTTCGGGGCCGCGGGTCAGTTCCCGCCGGAGCAGGGCGGTCGCCTCGGGAGAATGTCCGAGGTGGCGTTCCATCATGGCGCACAGCGCGGTCGCGTCGCCGCGCAGCGCCGCCTCATCGGGTCCACAGCCGCTGATCAAGGCGTGGAGCAGGTCCCGGCTCTCGCGGAGGCTGCCGCCGGTCGCGAGAGCCCGGGCGCGGGCCAGGGTGATCTCGCCGCGCCGGCGGGCGTAGTCGGGTGTGTCCGGCATGAGCCGCAGGACGACCTCCAGCAGATGGGCGGCCGTCGCGGGTGCCGTGGAGGCGAACTGGGCGGCCGCCTCGGTCAGTACGGCCGCGGACAGTGGATCCCACCCCGTCAGCGAGCGCTCGACATGGTGAGCCCGTTCAGTGGCCGGAGCACCGATCGCGGCCAGTTCCGTCGCCGCGCCGCGATGGATCCCGGCACGGTCGGAAGCGGATGCGTTCTCGTAGACCAGGGCGCGCAGCAAGGGGTGGCGCAGGCTCCAGCGGCTGTCGGACCCCTGGCGCAGCAGGTCACGCCGCGTCAGCGCGCTGATGTCGTCGTCGAGTTGCTCCGCCGTACGGTGCCCTGTGATCAGCCGAAGCATGGCAGGGGTGGCATGGTGCCCGAGGGCGGCCACCGCTTCGACGATCCGGCGTTGCGCCGCCGTCAGCGGGGTCAGTTCGTCCAGGAGCAGCGATGCCAGTCCGTCGGGCACCCCGGCGACGGTGATGCCGTGGTCCGGGACGATGCCGGCGGGCGGGGACGCGCCGTGCCGATGGGCGTGCAGCAGGCACAGGAGGTAGAGCGGGTTGCCCTCGCCTGCCGCGTAGATGCGCCGTGCGTCGTGCCGCGGCAGGTCGGGAGCGAGCGCCTCGATCGACTCCTGTTCGGGCAGCGGGCCCAGCACGATGCGCTCCACGGCCCCGCTGTCGACGCCACGGGTCAGGGCGGCGGCGAGCGGGTGCGGCGTCTGCCGTCCCCTGCGGGCGAGGACGAGGGCCACTCGTCCGCGCACCGGATGCCGGATCAGCTGGTCCAGCAGTTCCAGGGACGCGGGGTCCGCCCAGTGCAGATCGTCCAGCGCGACGAGCAGGCCGTCGTGTTCCGCGAGCCCGGTGAGTACGCCTGCGACGGCACGGTAGAGGCCGAAGCGGTCACGCCCCTGAAGACGTGCTGCCGCATCGCGTACCCCGTACACCGCCGGTGCCGCCGCGTCCGGCACGGCGTCGGAGTCGAGAAAGGCGGGATCGGCATCGGCGAAGGCATCCGTGAACGGCTGGAACGGTGTGTGCCGCTCGTACTCGGTGGCCCTTCCACACAGCACGGTCAGCCCTCGCCGCCGTGCCCGGGCGCAGAGTTCGCTCAGCAGGCGGCTCTTGCCCATGCCGGCGTCCGCGGCGATGTCGATCACGGACGGCGCACCATCGCGACCGAGGCCGCCGATCACCGCATCGAGCCGGGCGAGTTCCTCGCCCCTGCCGATCAGCCGTGTTGCCGTCTCGTCCCACTCTGGCACCAACGTCCGTTCCTCTTTCTCAGCCCGATCCACCGGCATCCTCGCCGAATCTTCCCAGTCCGACGGAAAGCGGCAGATTCTACGTTCAGGCCTGTGCCACGGTCCTGTACTCGTCGTCCGCGCGGCTCCGCGCCGAGTCGCTCCCACGCCGCCGTCAGCCGGCCGTGGTGTCGAAGCGCAGCAGGACGAAGGGGGAACAGGCCGCGGTGCCGCTCGCGGCACCGCGGCGCAAGGCTTCAGCCTGTCCAACTCGCCACGAGCGTGAGCAGGACCTCGTTCTCCTCCGGCAGGCCGATCGTCACGCGGACGCCTTCGCCGAGCAACGGGCGGACGACGACTCTTCCGTCGAGGCAGTGCATGGCGAAGTGCCCGCTGCCGGCCCCGAGGGGCAGCCAGACGAAGTTGGTCTGGGAGTCCGGAACGTCGAGTCCGAGCCCGCGCAGCCGCAGGGTCACGCGCTCCCGTTCGGCGACCGTGAGGGCGGCCCGGCGAGCGACCTCCGCGTGCTCGCCCAGGGCGATCACGGCCGTCTGCTGGGCGAGAGCGCTGACGCTGAACGGCACTTGCGCCGTGCAGACGTGAGCCGCGATCTCCGGCGGCGCCACGCAATAGCCGACGCGCAACCCCGCCAGGCCGTAGGCCTGGGAGAAGGTGCGCAGCACCACCACGTTCGGGCGGTCTCCCAGCAGTTCGAGCGCGTCGGGGACCAGTGCCGGATCGGCGTACTCCCGGTAGGCCTCGTCGACGACGATCAGCACCTCCTCCGGAACGCGATCCGTGAAGTCACGCAGCGCGCGCTCGCCGACCGCGGTGGAGGTGGGGTTGTTGGGGTTGCAGACGAAGATCAGCCGGGTCCGGTCGGTGATCGCCTCCGCCATGGCATCGAGGTCCAGCACATGCTCACGCAGCGGGACGCGCACCGCCGTGCCGCCCGCGATCTCGGTGAGGATCGGGTACGCCTCGAAGGAACGCCAGCCGAAGACGACCTCGTCACCGGGGCCCACAACCGAGTGCAGCAACTGCCCACAGACCTCGGATGACCCGGCGCCCACCACGATCCGCTCCGGCGCGACACCATGGTGCTCGGCTATGGCCTGCAGCAGCGCGGTGGCGCTCATGTCGGGGTGGCGTGACACGTCTCCCGCCAGCCTCGGGAGCGTCTCCGCCACCTTGGGCAGCAGCCCGTGCGGGGACTCGCTGCCGGCCAGCTCCACCCCGCCGGGGAGTGTGCGCGCGGGCGCATGACGAGGCAGTCGCATCAGAGACGGACGAAAACGCACCATGGCTGAACTGGCTCCTGCCGCGATGGGCCCCGAGATCGCAGCGCGGGGCTTTCTTGACAGGGAAAGCATGAAGATCAGACACCAAATGATCAACTATCCGGTCAATTCGGCTACAGATGACCAAGGCGTGACCCGTGCAGCAGCAATCCGTCTCTCCGCGACCTCCACAGATCTGTGGCACGAGACGATTGGCGTCGCCGGCTGACACGGGGTTGCCTCGCGGCGGACGAGTACCGAGTCACGGGAACCGACGGCCGCACCAGCGGTCACCGGGCGGCCGGATGACATGTGCCGTCCGCCGTGTCGCGCAGCCCGGCGCGATGCAGGGTGTCGCGCAGACCGACCCGGGTCCACAACCGCGCGACATGGGCCCTGGAGCCGAAGAAGCCGCTCAGGAGGATGCCCGCGCTCAGGTTCACAACTCGTGCCACCAGTGCGCCGGCACATACAGCACGTCTCCTGGTTCCAGATCCACCGCGAAGAAGTCGTCGGCCGCGGCCCCTCCCCCGCCCGCGGCCAGTTCCGCGATGCCCACACGCGACAGACGCGCCCAGGAGTCGTACTTGGTGGACAGCGCACCCGCGCGTTCCACGGTCCCCGGGCGCGCGAGGAGGAATCGCTTCGTCCCGGATATCTGAACGGCACGGTTGTCCAGCGGGTCGTAGTGCAGACCGGTGCGGGCGCGGGCGGGCCCGATCCAGCACTGCGCGAGGTTGACGGAGCCACGGGGAAGGAAGTCCATCTCTCCCAAGTCCCCCCGCAGCGCGGGGAACTGTTTCAGCAGGTCGAACTCCTTGAGGTACAGCTGTTCGCCGCCCGCCTGCGGCGGCTCGGCCAGGTGCCTTATTAGCTCGCAGAGGAAACACCCGGTGATGTCTGGCAGAGACTGTCCTGCGGTGACGGGGCGAAGGGTCCGCGGATATACGACTGGGCGGGGGGCAAGCTGCCCGCCAACATCATCTTCGACCCGACCCGCCGACCCATCACCGCTAGATGATGGGTCGGCGCAGCCTGTCCGACCCCGAAGAGGTTCCTACTACCTGGCCTACGCACCCGTCGGCATCGAGATCGCCGAGCCGGCCCGGATCGCCGGCTCCCGCTGGGTGATCGAGGAGTGCTTCCAGGCCGCGAAGAACGAATGCGGCCTGGACGAGTACGAGGTCCGCCGCTATCCCAGCCGGTATCGGCACATCACTTGGCCATGCTCGCCCACGCCGTCCTGACCGCACTCGCAGCACAATCCCAGGTCGGCGGCGGTGTTGCAAAGGGGGCTGCAGAAACGGATCAACCCTCGTCCCGCTCACCGTGGCAGAGATACGGCGACTCCTGGACGCTGTCCTGCCCCACCCGCGAGCCGACCGCGCCCCCGTCACCCACGCACTGAAGTGGTCGGCCTGGAAAAGACAACGCCAGGCCGTCGCCCACCACTGCCACTACCGAAAACGCAGCTCAAGACACGAACCGCTGCTGGAGTACGAAATGGGGGAGAACGACCAAGCCCTCCTTCCGAGACGGACTCAGTCCCTCACGATGCGCCACCGGTTGTCGGCGGTGCCGTCGTCCGCGTCCTGGACCGCGAACGCACCGACAGCGGTGGAGTTGTTCTCGATGGCGAGCAGCTTGCCGCTGTTCTCGTTGCGGATCTTGTAGGTCCCGTCGCCCTGGTCGAGCAATATCCATCTGTGGTCGGCGGTGCCGTTGTCCGTCCACTGCAGGACGGTCGCGCCGTCTGCCGTGGACATGTCCAAGACACCGAGCACCTTGCCGCTGTTGGCGTTGCGGAAGCGGACCTTGTCTCTGTCAGGGATCATTTGCCAGTCGTGGTCGGCGGTGCCCGAGTCGCGCCATTGCAGAGCGCGGCCGCCGTTGGCCGTGGACATGCTTTGGATACCCAGCACGAGACCGCTGGCCACGTTGGCGAGACGGACGGTGCCGCTCGTGTTCCAGTAGACGGTGTAGTTGTGGCCGTGCGCGTCGTGGAACGGGCCCAGGTTGACGGTGGAGCCGTTGGCCGTGGCGGTGAAGGCCAGCGAACTGCTACTGGTCCGCCTGATCGAGGACGTGGCCAGCGTCGGGAAGGAGCTGAGCGCGGAGTCGCCGTAGTTGCCGGACAGGACCACCGGGCCGTAGGTGACCGCGACGAGGTTCGGGGTGTCGTTGGCCGTTCGCATGATGACCCGCATGGGCAGGCGGACGGTGACCGTGTCGCCGGAGGTCCAGGAGCGGCTCAGGGTGGCGTAGCTGCCGGGGGTGGCGGTGATGCTCTGCGCGACTCCGTTGACGCTGATGGTGGCCCCGGTGGTCCAGCTCGGGATGCGGATGCGCATCGCCCAGGTTCCGCTGACGCTGCCGGTGACCTGCAGGCTCGTGGTGTCGCTGGTGGGGTAGGACGTGGTCTGGGTGACCGTGATACCGCGCTCCGTCCAGGTGAGCACCGAGGGCACGAACATGTTCACGATCAGTGTGGTGTCCGTGCGGAAGTAGATGGAGTCCATCAGCCTGGTGTTCATCTCCAGGCCCGTGCCCTGACAGCACCAGAAGGTGCCGTAGTCGGTGCTCCAGGTTCCGCCGCCCACCCCCGGGCCCACACCGCGTCGGGCTCCCGGCTTGAGCGGGGTGAAGTAGGTGACGTGGCCGTGGTCGTCGGCCGGGTTCTGCTGGCCGATCATCTGGTTCAGCCACGCCCGCTCGTAGTAGTCGAACAGCGCGGCCCGGTTCGGGTCCAGCGCGAACAACTCACGGGTGAGGGTGAGCATGTTGAAGGTGTTGCAGCTTTCGCACGTGTCGTTGTTGAGGAAGCCGGCGATGGCGTTCGGGGCGCGGAAGTGCTCCGCCTGGCTGTTGCCTCCGATGGCATACGTGTGCGCGTTGACCGTGATGTTCCAGGCGTTGGTGGCGATGTCCCGGTAGCGGGTCGTGCCGGTGGCCTTGTACTCCCTCGCCGCCCCGATCCACTTGGGCACCTGGGTGTTGGCGTGCAGTCCGTTCAGCTTGTCCTGGTTGGCCG
>NZ_LIQX01000277.1 GCF_001418475.1 Streptomyces ossamyceticus
GGCGCTTGGCCGAGCAGGAGCAGCGAAGTGGGCACAGGCCGTGTGATCGACCTTCCGTGCGGACCGGGATGGACTGAGGGGTCGGTCCTCGCCCCGACGGGGACGGGCTGAGGGGCCGGTCCTCGCCCGGACCGGGACGGGCTGAGGTGATTGGTCCTGGGTGCGCCCGGGGCGGACTCGGTGGTCAGCCCTCGGCGTGGAGCGCGGCCGCGCGCTGGTCGAGGCGGCGGAGCGCCATGTCGCCCCACTGGAGGTTCTCCCGCTCGAAGGACATGCCGCGCAGCAGGGTGAGGTAGGGGCCGACGCGCTCGGCCTCCGCGAAGTACGCCTCCTCCGAGCGCCCGTCGAGCAGACGCCGGCGGAGTCGCTCGTAGCGGGCCAGCTTGGCCGTGGCCCACTCCATGCGCTCGGCGACGGCCTGGCGTACGCCGTCGATGTCGCCCGCGTCCACGCACTGCACCTTGACCATCAACTCGTCCCGGATCGCGGACGGTTTGCCGAGGGGTTCGGCGGTGTAGGCGTGCACCGCCGCGCGCCCGGCCTCCGTCAGTGAGAACAGCCTCTTGTTGGGGCGGCGCTGCTGCTCGATGACGCGGGCCGCGACCAGCCCTTCGGCCTCCATGCGCTCCAGCTCCCGGTAGAGCTGCTGGGGGGTCGACATCCAGAAGTTGGCCACGGACGCGTCGAACGCCTTCGCGAGGTCGTACCCGGACGCCTCGCCCTCCAACAGCGCGGCCATCACCGCGTTCCGCAACGCCATGGGCCCACGCTAGCACCGTGTGTGACTAATCAAGGGGGTGAGCGACGGTCGCCTCTCTGCCCGTGGACAAGGGAGGTGTCGCCCTCTAGCCTGCCTGTGTCTTAGTCAATTTGTTCAGTATCGCTCGTGAGGTGGGCTCGTGCATCCCTTCCGCAAGGCCGTCGAGAGCGGCGACATGGACGCCGTCGCCGCCCTGCTGGCCGACGACGTCGTCTTCACCAGCCCCGTCGCCTTCAAGCCGTACCCGGGCAAGGCCGTCACCGCCGCGATCCTGCGGGCCGTCTCGCGTGTCTTCGAGGACTTCACCTACGTCCGTGAGATCGCCAATCCGGACGGCCGTGACCACGCCCTGGTGTTCACCGCCACCGTCGCGGGCAAGCAGTTGCAGGGCTGCGACTTCCTGCACTTCGACGAGCACGGCAGGATCGACGAGTTCACGGTGATGGTGCGGCCGCTCTCGGCCGCCCAGGCGCTCTCCGAGGCCATGGGTGCCCAGTTCGAGCGGATCGCGCAAGAGGCCGCCGAGGGGTGACGCGTCATCGCCGCCGAGCCGCCCGGGGTGCATGTACCCCGGGCGGTCCCGTCGTATCGGTCGGGTGCTCCTCGGGGGCGCCTCAGGCCCCGGGGAACTGGCGGATCGCGGCGAGGTCGAACTGCAGCCGGACCTTCTCGCTGACCATGGCACCGCCCTCGGCGAGCCGCTGGTTGTAGGTCAGGCCCCACTCGGAACGGTTGATCGTGGTCGTGCCGTCGAAGCCGACCCGCTCGTATCCGAACGGGTCGACGACATGGCCGATATAGGTGAGTTCGAGGTCGACGGGACGGGTGACGTTCTTGATCGTGAGGTCGCCGGTCATGCGGTAGACATCGTTGCCGACGAGGTGCACCGCCGTACTGGCGAAGCGCATCCGGGGATAGGTCGCGGCATCGAGGAAGTCCCGTCCGACCAGATGGGCGTCGCGTTGTTCCACACCCGTGTCGACGGACGCGGTGGACAGAAGGATCTCGGCCTGCGAGCGGGACGGGTCACGGCCGTCGAAATAGAGCCGGCTCTCGTACTGCGTGAAAGCTCCGCGCACGGTCGTCACCAGGGCGTGGCGGACGGAGAAACCGATACGGCTGTGCGCCCGGTCGATGATCCATTCTCCGGTCAGCCCCGCCAGGGCGGGATCCAGCGTGCCGGTGGCGGCGAATGCCGGTGATTCGTGCGGGAGTTGTCGGTCAGTGGGGGGAGCCGGGCGGCGCAGGGACGCAGCACGGTTGAACAGGTTCATGATTCACGTAACTACGGCAGTTGGGAAAGGGCCGCAAGCCTTCTTCAAGAGCCGCGCACACGGTCACCACGAATTGCCCGTCGCATTCTCCTGCCATTCGCCGTAATTCGTCGAACGGCGGGCGGGTCGCGAAAAGCGGGAAGAATCGCCTTATTGCGTCCGTGGGGCCCGGGCGCGCCCCGCGGGGTTCGACGGTGAGCCCGCGGTGGGCGCGGGGGGGGCTTTTGAACGCGTTCAAGTTCGGGCGTACGCTCCTGCCATGAGCGACAGAGCCGCCCTGGTGAAGGGCATCCGTGCGTGGCTGGTCTTCTTCGTCGTCTGCCTGGTGCTGAGCGGCGCCACGGCCTTCCCGCTCGTCCACGAGCTGCGCTGGACCGAGGAGTTGATGCGGTCGCTGTCCGTCGGGGACCACCTGCCGGGGCTCATGGAATGGATCGAGAGGGTGCGCGCCGGGCTGGACGAGGCCGACGCCGAGTACCCGTTCCTGCTGTACGGCACCGACTGGCTGGCCTTCGCGCACCTCGTGATCGCGGTCGCCTTCTACGGGCCGTACCGCGACCCGGTGCGCAACATCTGGGTCGTCGAGGTCGGGATGATCGCCTGCGCGGGGATCGTCCCGCTGGCCCTGATCTGCGGGCCCGTCCGCGGCATCCCCTTCTGGTGGTCGCTGATCGACATGTCGTTCGGGGTGTTCGGTGTGATCCCGCTGTACGTCGTGTGGAAGCGGATCAAGCGGCTGGAGGCGCTGCCGCCCCTCGCGACGCCGGCGGCGGCCACGGCCTGAGGGCCCCGGTCGCGTCACGGGCCGAAAAACTGTTATCGGCTACGTCTCCGTCCCGTCTCCACACCGACGCCTGTTTCCCCACGTACAGGAGCGCGCCGCATGGGATGTGTGATCTCCGCCTCGCGGGTCCTCCCTGCCACGGGAAGGGCTGAGAAGGTACGGAAAGCAGCCGATTGAGCAGGGTGCACCCTCCAGGGCCGGAAGGAACCTACGTGGACGGGCGGCAGTGGCGCTCCACCATCGCGGCCGCACAGGCGGGCGACCGGCGGGCCCTCGACGAACTGGTCGAGGGCTGGCTCCCGCTCGTCTACAACATCGTCGGCCGCGCCCTCAACGGTCACGCCGACGTCGACGACGTCGTGCA
>NZ_LIQX01000278.1 GCF_001418475.1 Streptomyces ossamyceticus
CGGCCCCGACCCGCCCGCTCCCCGCCCGTAGGCGCAGGATCAACCCCGCATCCAGAAGCGGCAGATGACCTGGCGCCGTGGAGCGGGCGGGTCGGGGCCGTGACCGCGGAATTGCGGCCCTGTCGCCGGTCCCGGCTCTCGGAGCGCTGGCTGCGCTTCCGTGAGCAGGGACCGGACTCCTTCCGCCTCGCGGACACCTGGTCCGGCGACCGCCGGGTCCTGTCCGCCACCCTCGTCTCGGACTGCGACCGTACGGCGGTGGAAGCGGCGGCATCCGGTGCCGCCTCGTTGAGTTCCGTCTTCTCCGCGCGCCAGCAGGCCTTTCTGGCCGACTGCGCGGACGTGCGGGCCGATCTGGACGCGCTGACCCTTCTGGGGCCGGTCCGTACGGTCAGTTGGCGCGACGTACGCATAGATCATCATGCAGTCGTACTGAAGTACGGTAGTTTGCGCGGTTATGGGAGTGGAAACGGCTACGGCAGGGGCAGCGGCGCTCTCGATTGGCTGGAGGTGTCCGAACGCGTCGCGCCCGAGGGGGCCGAAGTCGTCCAGGCATCGCTGACGGCCCTCCTTGAGGAGAGGGGCCTCGAACCCGACCTCGGACCGGTCGCCACGACCCGCCGCGTACTGGAGACGCTGGCCCGCGATGCCTGAGCACTTCGGCAAGGTCCCGGACCGTAGGGGGGCGGGGCAGAAAGCGGGGGCACGCCATGCCGACCTCCATCAAGGTCCTCCTTCTCGTCTTCGGCGGCGTCCTGCTGCTGGCCGCCCTTCTCGGTAGCGGCTTCTCGATCCGGGAGATCTCCTTCCCGCCGATGAACCCGCTCCTGCGCACCGTGACGGTGCTGCTCGGGGCGGGGCTGATGGTCACGAGCGTGGTGCTCCTGGCGACGGAGGGCGGAACCAAGGGCCCCGTGGTCAAGCCGCCTTCGGGGCCGACCACCACCGCCCCCGGACCGTCGCCGAGCACGACTCCGCCGCCGGAACCGAACCCCGTCCCGGATCCCGATGCGCCACCGCCCGACGAGCCGGGGAGCGAGGAGGCGGAGACTCTCATGGGGCACATCCCGAAGAGCATCCGGAGCGACTGCGCGCCGGGCACCGCGTCCTACACGGAAGCCCTCACGGCGTACGTGGAGTGCCAACCGGACGGTGTTCCGACGAGCGCGTCGTACTTCCAGTTCGCGGACGCCCCCAGCATGGACGGCTGGTTCCAGGCGGCCGTCGAGGACCACACGTTCACCGGCGACTCCTGCGAGTCGTACTCCGACCTCAACGGCGAGGGCACCTACTCGGTGGGCGGCACACCGACCGGCAAGGTCGTGTGCTTCACGGGGGAGGACGGCCGGGTGCACCTGATGTGGACCCACAAACCGCTGGCGGTCATCGTCTCGGCCGTCGCCGACCCGGAGGACTACGACCAGCTCTTCCGGTGGTGGTCCGTGGCAGGCCCCAACAACAGCACGGAAGCATGAGGGAACGCACGGCATGGACTCACTGCAACTGCCCCTGGCCGCAGGTGGATTCGTCACCGTCCAGCGGGTCGACGAGCCGTACCCCCCGACCGCCGTCGGCTACCCCGGCGTGGTGACCCGGGGACTCGGCCCGGAAGCCGCCGCCGAGCGGATCGAGCGGACCTTCGAGGCGTCCCTCGACACGATCCGTACGGTCGCCGAGGGCGTGGTCACGCAACTCGACGGGCTGCGTCTGCGCCCGGACACGGTCACCGTGGACTTCGGCGTGGCGCTGGCCGCGAAGGCGGGCACCATCATCACCGCGGGCGGTTCCGCACATCTCCAGATCAGCCTCACCTGGCACGCGGCCGGCGCGGCTGGCCGTGAAGCGGGCTGAGATGAGCGTGATCAGCGACTACGTCCTGGAGATCAGCGGCCGGGACGGACAGTACGAGGTGGCCGTGACCTCCCCGGCGGGCGAGGCCAGCACGCGCGTCACTCTGGACGCCGACCGCATCAACTCCCAGCTGGGGAACCTTCAGGCCGCCGTACTGGCCTCGTCGGCGATCCCCCGTGCGATCGCCCACGGCCTGGAGCGGCCGGCCCGCGACGTGGGGGAGCACCTGTTCGACACGGTCTTCGGGGACCTGCTGCACGGGCTGTTCCTGTCGAGCCGTCAGCGCGCCGACGCCGACGACCGGGCCCTGCGGCTGGTGCTGCGCGTCAGGGCACCCGAACTGGCCTCACTGCCGTGGGAGTTGCTGTACTGCCAGAAGCTGGGCGGCTATCTCAGCATGCGTGAGCCGGTCGTCCGGTACGTGGACATGCCCGAGGTGGTGCGGCCGATGCGCGCCGAGGCGCCCTTGCGGGTCCTCGGTATGACCGCACTGCCGGGGACCCTCGCGCGGCTGGACGTCGACAGCGAACGGGCCGCCCTGGAGGTGGCGCTCAGACCGCTCGGCGACCGAGGACTGCTCCAGCTCGACTGGGTCCAGGGGCAGACGGTCGACGACCTCTCCCGGCAGTTGCTCCGCGGCTGCCACATCCTGCACTTCATCGGTCACGGCAGCTACGACCCGCAGCGCCAGGAGGGCATGGTCGCCCTGGCCGACGCGGACGGCCGCCAGCACCTGCTCCACGCGAGCGCGCTCGCCGCGCTGATCAGCGTGGCCCAGCCCCGGCCGCAGCTGGTCATGCTGAACAGCTGCCAGAGCGGCATGGGCAACTCCCACGACCTGTTCTCCAGCACGGCGGCCGTCCTGGTACGTACGGTCCCCGCCGTCGTCGCCATGCAGTTCGCCGTCACCGACAAGGCGGCCACGCGCTTCTCCGCCGCCTTCTACGAGGCGCTCGCCGCCGGACGGTCCGTCGACGAGGCGGTACGGGTGGGCCGGGTCGCCCTGATCGCGGGCAAGGACGACAGCCTGGAGTGGGCCACGCCGGTGCTGTACCTCAGGGGCGGTGACGCCCAGCTGTTCGATCTCACCGGCCCCTCGCGCAACGTCCCCCCGAAACCGCCGGACCCGCCCACGGCCGGGACGCCGGATCCGCCCACGGCCGGGACGCCGGTTCCGCCCACGGCCGGGACGCCGGGCCCGCCCACGGCCGGGACGCCGGGCCCGCCGCATCGCACGGACTACGGGCCCGGTCCGCATCCCGGCCCGCACGGCATGACGCCCAGGGTCCTGAACACCGGCCAATGGGTCCACTCCCTCGCCTTCCACCGGGACGGCAGAAAACTGGCCTCCGGGTCACGGAAGTGGGTGAGGGTCTGGGACGTGCAGACGGGCAACCGCATCTGGGAGCAGCCGGCCGCGGCCTGGCTCACCCCCGTCTTCGCCGTGGAGTTCAGCCACGACGGGCGGCGGCTGGCCACCGGAGGCGCCGACACGGCGCGGGTGTGGTCCGCCGCCAATGGCGACCCCCTGCTCACCGTCCGCCATGACCACATGGTGTTCGGGGTCGCCTTCAGCCCGGACGGTCACCGTCTCGCCACCGCCTCGGCCGACCGTACGGTCCGTCTGTGGGACGCCGCCAGCGGGGACCCGCTCCTGCGGATCCGGCACGACAGCGTGGTCAGTGACGTCGTCTTCAGCCCCGACGGGCAGTTCCTCGCGACCACGTCGGCGGACCGCTCCGTCCGCGTGTGGAGCGCGGGTGGGGACCTGCTGCTGCGACTGCGCCACCCGCACGCCACCAAGGCGGTGGCCTTCGCCGGTGACGGTCTGCGCCTGGCGACCTGCGACGACGAGGGTGCCGCCCGCGTCTGGGACGTACGCGGCGGCCACCAACTGCTTTTGGTCCGGCACGGCGGAGCGCTGAAGGACATCGCCTTCAGCCCCGACGGCCGCTGGATCGCCACCGCGAGCACCTCGGACCGCTCGGCAGCCGTCTGGGACGCCACCCAGGGCGAACGGGTCGTCCGCATCCAGCACGGCCACCACGTCTTCGGCGTCGCCTTCAGCCCGGACAACCGTTGGTTGGCCAGCGGCAGCGAGGACAAGACGATCAAACTGACCCCGCTCCCCTCACCCTCCGCCTACTGATCGAGCCCCACGGCCCGCAGCACCCCCGCCGTCACCGCCGCCCCCAGCACCACCACCGCGAACGGTGCCCTCCGCCACGCCAGTACGCCGCCCACCAGCACCCCGGCGGGCCGGGCCCAGCCGGCGAAGCCGCCCGACTCTGTGAGGGCGCCCGTGGCGAGCAGGGCCACCAGCAGCACCACGGCCGCGGCGGCCAGCAGCTCCCGGACCCGCGCGGGGACCTCGACCCGTCCGTGCAGCAGCGGCCCGGTGAGCCGGAGCGCGTACGTCCCCGCCGCCAGGACGAGCATCGCGACGACGACCCCGCCGCTCATGCCGCCGCCTCCCGCCGTGCCGAGGGCCGCCAGGCGAGCACGCCCGCCAGCGCGAGGAGGACGGGGACGCCCGTGGGGGTCAGCGGTGTGGCCGCCAGCGCCACCACCGCCCCGAGCAGCGCCTGCCGCTCGACTGGATCGCCGCCTCCCTCCGCAGGGAGCGCACACGTGCCGGCCTCTCCCTCTCCGAGCTGGCCAAACGCGCCGGAATCGCCAAGTCCACGCTGTCCCAGCTGGAGGCGGCGAGCGGCAACCCGAGCATGGAGACGCTGTGGGCGCTGGGCGTGGCGCTCGGGGTGCCGTTCAGCGCGCTGATCGAGCCGCCCGCGCCGGCGGTGCAGGTCATCCGGGCGGGGGAGGGGCCCACGGTCCACTCCGAGCACTCCAGCTACACGGCGGTCCTGCTCTCCGCGAGCCCGCCCGGCGCACGCCGCGACATCTACCGCACCCGGCTGGAACCGGGTTCGGTGCGGGAGTCGGAGCCGCACATCCCGGGGACGGTCGAACACCTCACGGTGAGCACGGGCCGGGTCAAGGCGGGCCCGAGGGGCGAGGAGGTGGTGCTGGGGCCGGGCGACTACATGGCGTTCCGGGGCGATGTCCCGCACTCGTACGAGGCGCTGGCGCCGGGAACGTCGTTCGTGCTGGTGATGCAGCACCTCTAGGGGTGGTGCGGAAAGGCCGACAAAGGCAGGAGCCCCTGCGCCGAAAGGCGAGGGGCTCCTTGGGTACTGCTCTCAGACGTCGTCAGAGGGGGCATCCCTCAGATCAGACGGGGGTGACGTTCTCCGCCTGCGGACCCTTCGGGCCCTGCGTCACGTCGAAGGAGACCTGCTGGTTCTCCTCCAGCGAACGGAAGCCGCTCGCGTTGATGGCGGAGTAGTGGACGAAGACGTCGGGGCCGCCGCCTTCCTGGGCGATGAAGCCAAAGCCCTTTTCGGCGTTGAACCACTTCACGGTTCCGGTAGCCATAAGCCCTCCTTGGGCCCAAAGGGTTGCCCTGCTCCAGAACCCTGCAAGTGTGAAAACAAGATGCCGCACAACTGCATACGTCTGAAAACGACTAGAGCCCGCGGTTACATGCTCCGCAGGCTCTGTACTGCAAGGGAAACCAAACTGCAACTTGCGGCGAGCCTAGCACGCGGGCAGCCGAAAGCAATAGAGGTCAAGATCACGTCACCCGGATGTTTGAGTGATCGTTGCGCCGGATTGACGACCGTCCCTCGATCGCCTCGTGCCCACCGCTCGGACCCCGGACCCCGGACCGTACCTCATGAGGTCTAGTCTCGCGATGTGGACAATTCTCGCACCAGGCCGCGCGTAGGCCACATCCAGTTCCTGAACTGCCTGCCCCTGTACTGGGGGCTCGCGAGAACGGGCACGCTGCTCGACTTCGAGCTGACCAAGGACACCCCGGAGAAGCTCAGCGAGCAGCTGGTGCGCGGAGACCTCGACATCGGCCCCATCACCCTCGTCGAGTTCCTCCGCAACGCCGACGACCTGGTCGCCTTCCCCGACATCGCGGTCGGCTGCGACGGCCCGGTGATGTCCTGCGTCATCGTCTCGCAGGTCCCCCTCGACCGCCTGGACGGCGCCCGCGTCGCCCTCGGCTCCACCTCGCGCACCTCCGTACGCCTCGCCCAGCTGCTGCTGGCCGAGAACGTCGGCGTGCGGCCGTCGTACTACACCTGCCCGCCCGACCTGTCGCTGATGATGCAGGAGGCGGAGGCGGCCGTACTGATCGGCGACGCGGCGCTGCGGGCCAACCTGCTCGACGGCCCCACCTACGGCCTTGAGGTGCACGACCTGGGCGCCATGTGGAAGGAGTGGACGGGGCTGCCGTTCGTCTTCGCGGTGTGGGCGGCGCGCCGGGACTACCTGGAGCGGAACCCTGAGGTCACCCGGCAGGTCCACGAGGCCTTCCTGGCCTCCCGCGACCTGTCCCTGGTCGAGGTCGCCAAGGTCGCGGAGCAGGCCGCCCGCTGGGAGGCCTTCGACGAGCGGGTCCTGGAGCGTTACTTCACCACCCTCGACTTCCGCTTCGGCGACCCGCAGTTGCGGGCGGTCGCCGAGTTCGCGCGCCGGGTCGGGCCCACGACGGGATTTCCGGCGGATGTGAAGGTGGATCTCCTTTCCTGAGTATTTCCTCCGTCGGCCACCGGGCCGTCGCCGGAAATTCGTTTGACGAATTCCGGGTTCTGTGGGACTGGCGGTCGGCGTTCGCATTCCCCTCCGGGCGTACGGCACTACGCTGCTGGGGAGTCCTGGAGTGGACGCACGGGGGAGGGGTGGGGGCGATGCAGCCGCTCGACGTCGGCGAACCCACGGTCGTGGGTCCCTACCGGCTGCTCGGCCGGCTCGGTTCCGGCGGAATGGGCCGGGTCTACCTCGGGCGCAGCGCCGGCGGCCGTACCGTCGCCGTGAAGGTCGTGCACCCGCACTTCGCGCTGGACGAGGAGTTCCGTGCCCGCTTCCGCCGCGAGGTGGAGGCCGCCCGGCGGGTCGGCGGCGCCTGGACCGCGCCCGTCCTCGACGCCGACCCGGAGGCATCCGTCCCCTGGGTGGCGACCGGGTACGCGGCCGGGCCCTCCCTCTCGGCGGCCGTCGCGGACGGCGGCCCGCTGCCCGAGCACACCGTCCGGGTGCTGGGCGCCGGCCTCGCGGAGGCCCTCTCCGCCGTCCACGCGCTGGGCCTGGTCCACCGCGACGTGAAGCCCTCCAACGTGCTGCTCACCGTGGACGGCCCGCTCCTCATCGACTTCGGTATCGCCCGCGCCACCGACGGCACGGCCTCCCTCACCTCGACCGGCGTCTCCATCGGCTCCCCCGGCTACATGTCCCCCGAGCAGATCCTCGGCCACGGCGTCACCGGCGCCGCGGACGTCTTCTCCCTCGGCGCGGTCCTCGCCTACGCCGCGACCGGCGAGTCCCCCTTCCCCGGCGACTCCTCCGCCGCGCTCCTCTACAAGGTCGTCCACGAGCCGCCCCGGCTGGACGGTCTCCGGGGCGACCTGCGCGACCTGGTCGGGCGCTGCCTCGCGAAGGAACCGGGCGCCCGGCCCGCCCCCGACGAGGTCGCCCGAGACCTGTTCGACGACGGCGCCGCCCGCCTGGTCACCGCCGGCTGGCTCCCCGGCCCCCTCGTCGAACAGGTCGGCCGCAGCGCCGTCCAGCTCCTCAACCTGGACGCGACGGAACCGGGCCCTTCCGGGCCGGTGGGGTTCAGCAGCCCTTCGGTGGGGGAGCCGGGCACGCCGACGCCGACGGACGCCGCGCCGGGCTTCGGGGCGAGTGGGGTGAGCGGGGTGAGCGGGACGTTCGGGCCGCCGCCCGTCATGTCGCCGTCGATGCCGTCGATGCCGTCAGCGCTGTCCGCCCCGTCCATGCCGTCGGCGCTGCCCGCGCGCTCCGGTCCCGCCACGTATGTGCCCGGCGCACGCGCCGACGCCGCGGTGGCGGACACCGTGCCGCCGCCGGCCGCGCCCGGCAAGATCTCCCTGAGCGTGGCCGCCGCCTCGACGACCGAGGCCGGCGGGCGCGGCCGGAGAGTCAGCTGCTCGATCGCGCTGGCCGTGGCGGGGGCCTTCGCGGCGGTGAGCGTGGGGTCGGTGTTCGTCTTCGGGATGCTGGAGAGCGAGGACGACGGCAACAGCGACAGCGCGGGCCCCGCACCGACGGCGAGCGCGAGTTCCTCCGAGGTGCCGGGCGACACGAAGGGCGACGTACCGGCGAAGTACCTCGGCACATGGGAGGGCGATGGCTACGCCCTGGGCGGCAAGCTGCCCGCCGGCACCTTCCGGGTCACCCTGAAGCAGGCCGCCGTCGGAAAGGACCTCGGCACCTTCCGCTCGGTCGACCCCCTGGGCGGCGCCTGCGACGACAAGCTGGTCCTCAAGGAGGTGACGGACGCACACGTCCTCGCCACCAGCATCGCCGACACCGAGAACAACCCCGGTACCTGCACCAGCAACACCCACGTCGTCACCCTCACCCTCGACGGCGACGCGCTCCAGTACGCGGCGGACAACGCGGACGCCGGCGACCCGACGGCCCGGCTGAAGAAGCTGAAGTAGGAAATTCACTGGTCGCGGGCGTGGGGCCGTGGTCCGATGCCGTGGTGATCAGCGACAGTGCCCCCGCCGCGCCCCAGGTTCACCAGCCGACCGTCCGGGCCAGGACCGATCACGACCTCGACGCCTGTACGCGGGTCCTGGCGGCGGTCCACGAGCGGGACAGCTATCCCGTGAACTGGCCCGAGCACCCGCACACCTGGCTGACCCCGGCCCCGCTCGTCGCCGCGTGGGTGGCGGAACGCGACGGCCACGTCGTCGGCCACATCGGCCTGTCCCGCGCCGACGCCACGGACGCGGCGCCCGGCCTCTGGGCCGCCCGCACCGGGGTGGGCGCCGAGACGACCGCCGTGGTCAACCGGCTGTTCGTGGCCCCGGCCGCCCGGGGCCACGGGATCGGCGCCCTGCTGGTGGCGCGGGCCACGGAGGAGGCACGGGCCCGCGGCCTGCACCCGGTGCTCGACGTGGTCGAGTCCGACGCCGCGGCCG
>NZ_LIQX01000279.1 GCF_001418475.1 Streptomyces ossamyceticus
ACGTCGCCGTCAGCGGCGCCCCGCTGCCGCCCCACCTGAGCGCGACGATCTCCGCCGCGACGGAGACGGCCACCTCCTCGGGCGTACGGGCGCCCAGGTCGAGGCCGACGGGGGAGCGCAGCCGGGCCAGCTCGGCGTCGTCCAGGCCGGCCTCCCGCAGCCGCCGCATCCGGTCGTCGTGCGTACGCCGGCTGCCCATCGCCCCGATGTACGCGGCCGGCCGGCGCAGCGCCTCCTCCAGCAACGGCACGTCGAACTTCGGGTCGTGGGTCAGGACGCAGACGACCGTGCGGTCGTCGGTGGACGTCCCCCGCAGAAAGCGGTGCGGCCACTCGACGACCACCTCGACGGGGTCCGGGAACCGCCGCGGCGTCGCGAAGACCGGCCGGGCGTCGCACACCGTCACCCGGTAGCCCAGGAAGACGCCGATACGGGCGACCGCGGCCGCGTAGTCGATCGCCCCGAACACCAGCATGCGCGGCGGCGGCGCGAACGAGTGCAGGAAGACGGTGACGGCGTCCTCGCGCCGCTCGCCGCGCGGCCCGTAGTGCCGCGCCACCGTGGCGCCCAGGGCCAGCTCCCCGCGCGCGTCGGCGGCGACCGCCGCGTCCAGCCCGGCCGCGCCGAGGGAGCCGGACACCGCCTCGGGCCGGACGGCGAGGGTGGCGCCGCGCGGCGCGGGGCCGTCGACGACGGTCGCCAGGGTCACCGGCCGCCCGGCGGCCACGGCCCGGACGACCTCCCCCAGCGCCGGGTCCTGCGCCGGCGTCACCCGCCGCACCAGCACACCGATCTCCCCGCCGCAGGTCAGCCCCACCGCGAACGCGTCCTCGTCGCTGTACCCGAACGTCTCCAGCCGCGCCTGCCCGGACGCCACCACCTCCTGGGCCAGCTCGAACACCGCGCCCTCCACACAGCCGCCGGAGACACTGCCCACGACCTCGCCGCCGGGGCCGACCGCCAGTGCGGCTCCCGGTTCGCGGGGCGCGCTGCGGGTGACCGTGACGACGGTCGCGAGCCCGAACGGGGCGCCCGCCGCGTACCACTCGCCGACCGCCGGGAGGACCTCACGCATGGCCGCGCTCCTCTCACCGCCCCCGCGGTTCCAGCGTCCGACAGTTCCGCCTCCGCCGCCCCTCCGGCCCGAAGCCGCGCGCCGCCGTGCCCCGGGGGAGCGCCCCGTCCGTCCGAGGAGGCAGCGGACGGGCTGTTTCGGACCCGCCCCGGTCGGGGACCCGGCAGCCATGGTGCACATCGGATACACGATGATGACCGAGCAGGCCGGTCCCCGTGAGCTCGTCGACCATGTCGTCCGGGCCGAGGACGCGGGCTTCGACTTCTCGGTCACCTCCGACCACTACTTCCCGTGGCTGCGCTCGCAGGGCCACTCGCCGTACGCGTGGAGCGTGCTCGGCGCGGCGGCGCAGGCCACCTCCCGCATCCCCCTGATGACCTATGTGACGTGCCCGTCGTTCCGCTACCACCCGGCGGTGGTGGCGCAGAAGGCGGCGACGATGCAGCTGTTGTCCGAGGGACGGTTCCGGCTCGGACTCGGCTCGGGCGAGAACCTCAACGAGCACGTCGTGGGCGGCGGCTGGCCCTCCGTCGACGTACGGCACGAGATGCTGGAGGAGGCCGTGGAGATCATCCGGGCACTCTTCGAGGGCGGTCATGTGACGCACCACGGCTCCCACTTCGACGTGGAGTCCGCTCGGCTGTGGGACCTGCCGGACGAACCGCCGCCCCTCGGCATCGCCGTCTCCGGCGAGCAGTCCTGCGCCCTCGCGGGCCGGCTTGCCGACCTCGTCATCGCGACGGAGCCGGACGCGGGACTGCTGGGGGCCTTCGACCGGCACGGCGGCGAGGGCAAGCCACGGGTGGGCCAGTTGCCGATCTGCTACGACCCCGACCGTGACACGGCCGTCCGGCGCGCCCACGACCAGTTCCGCTGGTTCGGCAGCGGCTGGAAGGTCAACTCCGAGCTGCCGCACCCCGATTCGTTCACCTCGGCCACCCAGTTCGTCCGCGCCGAGGACGTCGCCGATTCCATCCCGTGCGGCGACGACCCGGACGCCTTCGTCGAGGCCGTACGTCCGTACGCGGAGGCCGGGTTCACCGAGATCGCGCTGGTGCAGATCGGCGGCGAGTCCCAACCCGCCTATCTCGACTGGTCGGAGAAGACCCTGCTGCCCGCACTGCGCGCAGCCTTCGGCTGACACCGGGACGGGACGCGCGGGCCGACACCGGGAGGGGACGGGCGGGCTCACACCGGACGGGCGCGAGCCGCCGACGCCCGCCCCCCGGCCCTTGCCGTCGAGTGCACTCCAACTCCTAGGCTGACGCTCCCGACCCACCCCACCTGCGACGGAGCAACGGCATGCGCTATCGAGTCCTCGGCAAGACCGGCATCGAGGTCAGCACCCACTGCCTCGGCACGATGATGTTCGGCGCCGTCGGCAACCCCGACCACGAGGACGGCGCGCGCATCATCCGTGCCGCGCTCGACGCGGGCATCAACTTCGTGGACACCGCCGACATGTACTCGGCCGGGGAGAGCGAGGAGATCGTCGGCAAAGCGCTCAAGGGGGTGCGCGACGACATCGTGCTCGCCACCAAGGTGCACTTCCCGCTCGGCGAGGGACGCAACCGCAGCGGCAACTCGCGCCGCTGGATCGTCCGGGCCGTCGAGGACAGCCTGCGGCGGCTGGACACCGACTGGATCGACCTCTACCAGGTGCACCGCCCGGACCACACCACCGACATCGAGGAGACACTGTCCGCCCTCACCGACCTGGTGCGGGCGGGCAAGATCCGGGCGTTCGGCTGCTCCACGTTCCCCGCGGAGGACCTCGTCGAGGCGCACCACGTGGCGGAACGGCGCGGGCTGATGCGGCTGCGCACGGAGCAGCCGCCGTACTCGATCCTCGCACGCGGCATCGAACGGGCCGTACTGCCCACCGCGGAGCGCCTGGGCATGGGGGTGCTGACCTGGTCGCCGCTCGCCTCGGGCTTCCTGTCCGGCGCCTACCGCGAGGGACGACCGGTCGACCTCACCGCAGGCCGGCCCAGACTCACCCCGCACCGCTTCGACCCGGCGCTGCCGGGCAACGCGGAGAAGTACGCGGCCGTCGAGCGGCTCGTCGCCCTCGCCGAGGAGATGGGCCGCACCCTGCCGGAACTGGCCGTCGCCTTCCCGCTGGTGCACCCGGCCGTCACGTCGGTCATCATCGGCCCGCGCACGATGGACCAGCTCACCTCGCTGCTCAAGGGGGCCGACCTGGTGCTCGACGACGAGGTGCTCGACCGGATCGACGAGATCGTGGCGCCGGGCACGGACCTCTACCGCGCCGACGGCGTCTGGCAGCCCCGCGCCCTCACCGAGCCGACCCTGCGCAGGCGCCCGACGGGCGAGCGAGCGGCCACGGACTGACTCGCCGTCATCGGCTGCGGCGGTGTCGGCACGCCGGTCCCGTAGCGGTAACGGCCCTGCGGGGCAAGGCTCTTCGGCGGGGGTCGAAAAGCTTGTCGGCCACAAGAGCGTGAGGGGATCATCCGGTCGTCGGAGCCCGGGTCGCTGCCTCGGCAGTGATCCCGCCGGGCGCCATCTCTTCGACCAGAGGGAACGAACGACGATGCGTGACATCCGCCGGATCTTCAGCGTGGGAGCGGCCGCGCTCGTCCTCGGGGCAGGGCTGGTGGCCGGTACGTCCGGCGCCGCCCAGGCGGCCCCCGGGGACTGTGTGAACGGGGCGAAGGGCTTCACCGACATCCCCGACAGTCTCAGCGGCCGCGGTGTCGGCGGGGCAGGCGCGCTGATCCTCGACAACCCCATCAGCGTCGCCTCCTACGCGATGCAGACCGGCAGCGTCGGCGGCAGGTCGATGGGCTGGGGAGTCCTGACCACGAACCCCACCACATGGGGGGCGGGGGCCCGGGCCGACGTCTGGATGGACGTCACCAATGACATCGACAAGCGGGACTGGATCCAGTGCGGCCCGTTCAGCCTGACGACGGCCGGCAAGAGGATCACGACCCCCGCCTACCCGACCAGCAACTCCGCGAGCCGGGCCTTCCGCGTCTGCGCGTCGGTGAACGGCCCATCCGGGAGCACCGGCGTCAGCTGCACGTCCTGGTGGTAGGCCGCCGCTGACGTGGGAACAGGGCTGCGGCCCAGGGGGTGACGGGGCGTGGTGGCGGCGAAGAATCGCCGTTGCAGGTGAACTGTCTTGCGAAAACGGGTACTTACTCGTGCGTCAGATGCTATTGACGGCTCGGCTGTCCATTGGGACGGTAGGGGACATGTCGAATGTGGCGGACATGTCAAGATTGCGCACACGTCTGCTCGGTGTCCTGGTACTCGTCACCGGCTTCCTGACCACGGCGGGCCCCACCCAGCCCGCCTCCGCTCTCACTGACGAACTCTGGTTCGACTCCCAGGCCGCGGCGACCCTCACGGTCGACGGCGGCAGGTTCAAGGACGGCCTCGGCCGCGAGGTCGTCCTGCGCGGCTACAACGTCTCCGGCGAGACGAAGCTCAAGGAGAACAACGGTCTGCCCTTCGCCTCGGTCGCCGACGCCAGGAAATCGGCGACCGCGCTCCGGGCGCTGGGCGGCGGCAACTCCGTCCGCTTCCTGCTGTCCTGGGCGTACGCCGAGCCCGTGCGCGGCCAGGTCGACACCGCCTATCTCTCGGCGGCCACCGCCCAGATGGGTGCCTTCCTCGACGCCGGGATCCGGGTCTACCCGGACTTCCACCAGGACCTCTACTCCCGCTGGCTGTTCGACTCCGACAGCTGGTACACCGGCGACGGCGCCCCCAAGTGGGCCGTCGACCTCGGGAACTACCCCGACGAGTACTGCGGCATCTGCCCGTTCTGGGGGCAGAACATCACCTCGAACGCCGCCGTCACGAAGTCCACGTACGACTTCTGGCACAACACGTACGGCGTCCAGGACTCCTTCCTGGCCACCGCGCAGAAGACCATGGCGTACATCAAGCAGAACCTCTCGGCCGACCAGTTCCAGGGCGTCGTCGGCTTCGACCCGTGGAACGAGCCGCATCCCGGCGTCCTCGACTCGGGCCAGACGAGCAGGGCCTGGGAGAAGGACGTCATGTGGCCGTTCTACGTCAAGTTCCGCGCGCGGATGGACGCGGCGGGCTGGCAGTCCAAGCCCGCCTTCGTCGAGCCGAACCTCTTCTGGAACGCCAACATCGACTTCCAGAAGCAGGAGGGCGGACTGCTCGACGCGGGCACCATCGGGCCGCGCTACGTCTTCAACACCCACTTCTACGACCAGAAGGCGATCTCCGGCGTCTTCATGTGGGGCAAGGCGGAGAACGGCCAGTACTCCACCAACTTCGGGACCATCCGTGACCGGGCCGCCGCCGGCGGCACGACCGCGATCGTCAGCGAGTTCGGGCACCCGCTCGCCGGGTCGGTCTCCGACAAGGCGCCCACGGTCTACAAGGCCATGTACCAGGCGCTGGACTCCCGCGTGAAGGGCGGCAGTTGGTGGTCGGACCCGGCCGCCTCCGGCCCGGTCCTGTCCGGTTCGCAGTGGCAGTGGGACCTCTACCACGGGCGCCACCACGAGCTGATGAACGACAACCCCGACAAGGTGCAGACCGAGGGCGACGCCTGGAACGGGGAGGACCTCTCCGCCGTACGCCTCGACGACTCCGGCACGGCCGTGCTCCGCCAGGACGCCCGGCTCCTCGACCGGGTCTACCCGAGCGCCACGGCGGGCAGTGCCCTCGCCTTCACCTACGAGGACCGCTCCCGCGACGGCTCCACCACGCTGACGTGGAACCCGGTGCCCAGCACCCTGCCGAACGTCTCCTCGCTCGTCGGGTCCGGGCAGTACGCCCTGCTGGTGTGGCGCTCCGACGGCAGCACCGAGCCGACGGAACTGCACCTGCCGGGGTCCTTCCCCACCGCCTCCACGACCGTGGTGTCCGACCTCGGGGTGACGTCCTCGCCGCCGGCGTACACCACGTCCACTCCGGTCGCGGCGGCCAGGGAACCCGGCGGCACCGGCAGCCGCCGACTGCTGCTCACCGCACCCGACTCGGGCAAGCTGCACTACGCCCTGGTCACCAACGGGGCGACAGCCCCGTCCGCGACGCGGTTGGACGCGGCGCGCACGGAGCTGTCGGGGTGGCTGGCCTCGGAGTTCAGCCGGCGGTAGGTCAGCGGGCGGAGGTCCCGGTCCAGCCGACGGGCACCTGCGCGACGCGCACCCGCTGCGGGTGGTCGCCGACCGGCACGGACAAGGTCTTCTTCCCTGTGGCGAAGTCGATCACCGTGACCTGGTCGGCGCCGCTCTCGGAGACCACACAGGACTTTCCGTCACCGCTGACGGTCGACCAGTACGGCTTGGAGACGGGGACGAGCGGCCCTTCCTGGAGGGTCGCGCGGTCCACGACGGTCGCGTAGTCGTCCATCGTCCCCGCGATGCACAGCTTGGTGCCGTCCGGCTTCATCGTGAGGCCGTGGTGACGTGAGTCGTTGACGAAGGTGGTGCGGTCGTCGCTGACTCCCGGCGACTTCGGCAGGGTCTTGGTCCGGGTGATCTTGTCCGTGGCGATGTCGTACTCGAAGAAGCCGTTGAAGAACGACACCTGGAAGTACAGCTTCGTCTCGTCGGGCGAGAACGCGGCGGGGCGGACGGCGTCCGAGTAGTCGTTCAGCCCGATCGCGTTCAGCCGGTCGCGCATGTCGATCACCTTGACCTGCTGGAAGGTGTTCGCGTCGGCGATGGTGATCTTCCGGTCGCCCTTCGTCCAGTCCAGCCAGGGAGCGTCGGTCTGGGTGTTCACATCGCCGATCGCCATGTTCCAGATGTACTTGCCGTCACGGGTGAAGATGTTCTCGTGCGGCTTGTCGCCGGTCTTGAAGGAACCGACCTGCTTGCCGGTGACGATGTCCAGGACGTGCACGGTGTTCCCGGTCGACGCCGAGACCGCGACCCGCTTGCCGTCGGGGGAGACCGCCATGTGGTCGGCGCGGAAACCCGACACCGGGAAACGCCAGTTGATGGCGCCGGTGGTGAGGTTGATCGACACGACGTCGGCGAAGCTGGGTCGGGAGACGACCATCGCCGAGCCGTCGGGCGTGGAGTACATGTCGTCCACGAACTGGTCGTGGCCCTCGCCCACGCTGTTGCGGATCGTCATGAAGGCGATCCACTTGATCGGGTCGGCGTTGATCTCCGCCATCCGCTGGGCCTTGTCCGGGATGACGTTCACCCGGCCGATCTTCGCGAAGTCGCCGGAGCCCTTGATGACATCGGCGGTGCCCTCCCAGTTGTTGCCCACGAACATCACCTCGCGCAGGTCCGCGGCGCCGGCCGCGGGGGCGGCGGACGCGGTCGCGGCGGCGGAGGCGGTCAGGGTGAGCGCGGCGGCCACGGCACCGAGGTGACGGGCCCGGCGCCGACGGGGGCCGGGGGTGGGGATCATGGCTGGTTCCTCCTGCTTGCTGGGGGCATGACAAGGCGGCTCTGGGGGGAGAACGGGGCGGGAAATCTGAATACAGCAGCGTTCAGAGTTGACTTACTGGAAAGTAAGGAACGGGCGTGCTTCTCCACAAGACCACGGACGCGACAAAATCAGGGGAGCGCCGGTTCGATCGTCGAACGGGTGACACTGTGTCGGGAGGAGAAGCGTGGCGGGCAGGCTCAAACAGCCCACCGGCCGTTACGGAGGACGGTCCGCCGAGGAGCGCCAGGCCGAGCGCCGGCGCCGCTTCCTCGACGCGGGCCTCCAACTCTTCGGCGACAGCCCGGGTTTCCGGGGCACCACCATCGCGGCCCTCAGCGAGGCGGCGGGCCTGTCGACCCGTCAGTTCTACGAGGAGTTCCGCACCCTGGAGGACGTACTGGCCGCGCTCCACCTCCAGGTCAACGACTGGGCCGAGGAGGCCGCGCTCACAGGCCTCGCCACGGCGGAGGGACAGCCGGTCGCCGAGCGGGTCACCGCCGCGTTCCGCGCGTACGCCGCCAATGTGACGGGGGATCCGCGCCGGTTGCGCATCACCTTCACCGAGATCATCGGCGTGAGCCCCCGGTTGGAGCGGCAGCGTCTCGAACGCCGCTCCCGCTGGGTCGACTTCCTCTGCGCGGAGGCCGCCGCGGCCGCCGACCGCGGGGAGGCCGCCCACCGCGACTACCGCCTCGCCGCCACGGCCTTCATCGGCAGCGTCAACGGCCTCCTCCACGACTGGCAGGCCGGCTACGTCGACGCCGACCTCGACGAGGTGGTCGACGAACTGGTCCGGCTCCTCCTCGGGATACTCCGCCCGGTCGGGTGGCGCCCGGAGGGATTCTGAGACGGCGGACCGAGCGACACCGAGCGACACCGGGCGGGCGGACGCAGCGCGGCGAGGGCGTTGGGACGGCTGGGACGGCGGACCGAGAGGCGTGGTGGTGGGACGGCGTGGCGAGCGGCCCGCTGGAGAGCTTCTCGCCTCTCGCCAGTCGCCTCGCGCCTCTCTCGGTCGGTGGCTGGCGGTCGGTGGCTGGCGGTCGGTAGCCGGCGGTCGGGTCGGCGTGCGGCGGCTCGTCCCCCAGGACCGCCCCCTCGCCTCAGCCGGCCAGCCGGTTCACCGCCGCCAGGACCGGGGCCACCCCGTCCTCCGCCCTCAACTCCTCCGCCAGGGCCCGGGCGCGGTGGCCGTACGACGGGTCGGTGGTCGCCCGGCGCAGCGCCGCGGCCAGGGCGTCGGCGGTGAAGCCCCGCAGGGGTACCGCTCCCGGCGACACCCCGAGGGCGACGAGCCGGGCCGCCCAGAACGCCTCGTCGAACTGGACGGGGACCGGCACGGCGGGGACGCCGGCGCGCAGACCCGCCGCCGTGGTGCCGGCGCCCGCGTGGTGCACGACCGCGGCCATCCGGGGGAAGAGCAGGGAGTGCGGCACCTCGCCGATGGTCAGCATGTCGTCGCCCTCGCCCCGCAGTTCGCCCCAGCCACGCTGGATCACCCCGCGGAGCCCGGCCGCCCGCAGGGCCCGTACGACCTGGTCGCTCGTCCGCGCGGCGTCCGGCACGGTGGCGCTGCCGAGCCCCACGAACACCGGGGCGGGCCCGGCGTCGAGGAAGTCCAGCACCTCCGCGGGCAGCCGGTCCTCGCGGTCGTACGGCCACCAGTACCCGGTGACTTCCAGTCCGCGCCGCCAGTCGCCGGGCCGGGGTACCACCCGCGCGCTGAAACCGTGGAACACCGTCCACCCCAGCCGTTCCCGGGCACGGTGCGCCGCGACCCGTCCGGTGCGCGGCAGCCCGTACGCGGTCCGCAGCCGGCGCACCTCCTCCGTGAAGATCCACTCCACGGCGAGGTTCACCGCGTGCCCGCCTGCCCGGTTGAGGACGGGCCCCCAGGACCGCACCCCGGTCATCG
The DNA here is from genome assembly GCF_001418475.1 of Streptomyces ossamyceticus. Classification (GTDB taxonomy): domain Bacteria; phylum Actinomycetota; class Actinomycetes; order Streptomycetales; family Streptomycetaceae; genus Streptomyces; species Streptomyces ossamyceticus. The sequence goes on from NZ_LIQX01000279.1 coordinate 9,399, forward strand.
GGGGCGCGAACGCGCCGGTCGGTGCCAGCGGCTGGAGGTTCACACCGAAGCTCGGCACCGACAGTGCCTCGGCGACCGTGTGCCCGAACGGGGCGAGCGCGCCGGCCAGCAGCAGGGCGTCGCTGGTGCGGGCGGCAGCCACCAGATCGTCGGCCATCCGTGCGACGGCGTCACGGGCCATGTTCACCGCCCGCAGCAGCTTCCCGGCGCCCGTGGCGCTGCGGTGCAGCTTCCGCCCGCGCTCCGACTCCAGCTCGGCCCGCGGATCCACGGGCAGCGCGTGGAAACCGACCCCCGAGCCCGCCACGAGCGGCCGGAAGCGGTCGTGCGTCACCACGGTGACCTCGTGCCCGGCCCGCACCAGCCCGTGCCCCAGCCCGGTGTACGGGGCCACGTCACCTCGGGAACCCGCCGTCATGATCGCTACGCGCACGCAGGCCAGTATGGCCGCGCGACGGCGCCGGAACAGGCGGACGGCCCGCGATGACGCGAAACCGCCTCTCCCTCCCGGCCACCGCCCGCGCCGTACGATGACCGGCCGACACGACGACGGGGGCGATCGATGACGGACGAGACGACGTACGAGACGACGTACGAGGCGACGTACGAGGCGACGTACGAGGCGACGTACGAACGGAGCGAGGTCGTCCAGGGCCTGGCCCTGAACAGGGCCGCGAGCACCGGGGTGCTGCTGCGGCTGATGCGGCCCGAGGCGAAGGCCGCCTGGCTCTGGCTCTGCCGACGGGCGGAGCTGCCCGCCGCCCTGGTCGACGCGTTCGTCACCCACCCGGACTGGCGGATGCGGGCCTCCTTCGCCCAGAGCGAGGTCGCCGCCGCGGCCGACCGGGCACGGCTGGTGGACGACGCCGACCGGCGCGTACTGCTGGAACTGGCGCACGGCCCGACGCCGTACCGCGCCGCCGCCGAACCCCTCCCCGACGCCGTGTACGCCCGACTGCTCACCGACGCCGACCCGGAGGTGCGCCGCACGGCGGCCATGTCGCCGAGCATCCCGGCCCGGGTCCTCGCCGTTCACACCGGCCACCACGACCCCGGCGTCCGCACGGGGGTGTGCCGGGCCTGGAACGCGCTGACCCCGGCCGACCGGGAGACACTGCTGGGAGACCCCGACGCCGCCGTACGCGCGGCGGCGGCCCGGCATGCCTGCCGGACGGACCCCGCCCACACCGACGGTGTCCTCGCCGCCATGACACCGGTCCACCGCCGGGAGATCCTGGCCGGGTCGTGTCTGCCCCGCGCCACCGCCGAGCGGCTGATGGACCTCGACGACCCCTACGACCGGCAGACGCTGGCGGGCAATCCGTCGCTGCCGCCCGACCTGGTGGCGCGGCTGGCCGCGGACTCCGAGCACGAGGTGCGCCGCGCGGTGTCGGCGCGCCCCGAACTCACCGAGGAGCAGCGCGCGGCCGTCGACCACAGCGTGCGACGCTCGGACGCCCTGCGCCCCCTCGGCTGGGTCCTGGCGCTCGACGGGGACTCGGACGCCCTGCGCGCCTGCGCGGCCTCCGCCCACCGCTGGCTGCGCAGGAGCGCGGCCGTGCACCCGGCTCTCCCGGCCGACCTCGTCGAACGGCTCGCCGAGGACGAGGACTTCGTGGTCCGCCTGATGATCTGCGAGAGGCAACCCGCCGCGCCGGCCGGGGCGTTGCTGCGGACGGTGCTGGAGTGGGACGGCCGATCCGTCCACGACATGGTGCGCCTGCCGCAGTTCCCGGGGAAGGGCCTCGTCCGGTACGCCGACCACGAGGAACCCCGCTTGCGGCGGCTGGCCGTTCAGGACCCGGACGCCGCACCGGAGGTGATCGAGAGCCTGGCCCGCGACGAGGCCGTGTGGGTGCGCAGGGCCGCCGCGTCCGATCCCCGGCTCACCCGAGAACGGATCGAGGAACTGCTGAGGGACCCGGACACGGCCTGGCCCGCGGCCTCCAACCCCCGACTCGCCGAGGCGGACATGCACCGACTGCTGGACGCGGTGGCCGTCCCGGCGTGAGGGCGCAGCGGCATGGCGGCGTGCCGCTGCTCACGGAGGCCGACGGCCGTCCGGGGGTGCGCGCGGCCCGGCTACTCGTCCCAGGCCTGGAGCAGCGTGTGGTCGACGATCTTGCCGTCGCGCAGGGTGATCATCGAGCTGGCCAGGACCCGCACACCGTCCGGGTACTCGCAGGACTCGGTGTAGGCGAGCTGGTCGCCCTGGACGACGCACTGCTCCATCTTGTGCGTCATGTCCCGGCTGCAGACGTCCTCCAGCATCGCGCCGATCTCGCCGCGGCCGTGCAGGACCTTCGGGTGGCTGGGCTGGGTGGTGTGGTCGACGACGCGCAACTCGGCGTCGTCGGCGTAGAGCGACAGCAGGGTCGACGCGTCCGCCTGCTCGGTGCCTCGGCGCAGCATCTCGGTGTCGAAGGCGGGGCTTGCCGTGGTAGCCATGGGTGACCTCCTTGGAAGGCCGCGGCCCGGCGGGGGAGCGGGCCGCGAGGGGCTCCTGCTATCGAGGCTCCTCCGCCGCGCGGGACCAGGCAAGCGCTGACGGGACCCGGCGCGCGCGCCGTGCGCCTCACGGGTGAGCGGGCGTGACCGTACGGGCCCGGGGAGTGTTGCTGAGGGCATTCGCCGACGCGGTGACCACGTTCAGCCCCATGGCGACGCCGGACTCCCTCACGGTCACCGACCTGGCCGCGCCCACCCTCGGTCGCCTCGGCGCCGTCGAGTAGCGGAACGGTTCACCAGGAACCGTGAGCCCCACCGTGTGTCCGCGGTGGGGCCCTTGACTTTCCCGGTACCCCGGCAGAGCATCGCGAGTGTGTAACGTGAAGTGATCTTCACTTTACGAACAACGGGTGGGATTTCGCCCCCTCCCGTACTGTCGTCGACCGTACCCCCGAGGAAGCCGCGCCATGGCCATAACCCGTGACCTTCTGATCGGCGGCAAGGACGTGCCCGCCGCGTCCGGCCGCACCACCGAGGACTTCGAGCCGTACACCGGGGAGGTGTACGCGACGGTCGCGGCGG
>NZ_LIQX01000028.1:0-23772 GCF_001418475.1 Streptomyces ossamyceticus
CCGGCGCGTACGGACTCCTCGTCCTCACCGGCCTGCTCTACCTGGTCTTCTCCCTCGCCCTGCCCGGCACATTCCCCACGCTGGACACCCTCGACTCGATCCTGTCCACGCAGTCCATCCCGGCCGTCCTCGCTCTGGCCGCGATGGTCCCCATCGTCACCGNNGCCGGCCGCCTTCACCGACCTCTACGACTCCACCTTCCTCGGCCTCCCGGTCCCGGCCTTCTACGTCCTCGCCCTCACGGTCGCCCTCTGGGTGGTGCTGGAGCGGCTGCCGCTCGGCCGGTACCTGTACGTCGTGGGCTCCAACGCGCGCGCCGCCGACCTCGTCGGCATCCCGGTCCGCAAGTACACCGTGTGCGCCTTCGCCACCTCGGGGCTGATCGTCGGCTGCGCGGGCGTCCTGCTCGCGGCCCAGCAGCAACTGGGCAACCCGAGCGTCGGCCTCGACTATCTGCTGCCCGCCTTCGTCGGCGCCCTCCTCGGCGCCACCGCCATCCGGCCCGGCCGCCCCAACCCCCTGGGCACCCTGGTCGCGGTCGCCGTCCTCGCCGTCGGCCTCACCGGTATCGCCCAGTTGGGCGCCGAGTTCTGGACGGTCCCGCTCTTCCACGGCGGCACCCTGCTGCTCGCGGTCGGCCTGGCGGGCTACTCCGCGCGGCGCCGGCTGCGCACCGGGGCCGCCACGACCTCCGACGCCGTGGCCGTGACGCCCGAGGACGGCAGCCCATGAACCGGACCGCCCGCAGCGGCACCGAGCCCCGCACCCCTGCGCGAGGAGCGCCCGTGCACCACCACCGAACCCCCACCTCCGGCACCCGCACGGCCCGGTCCGCCGCCGCCCTCCTGCTGGCCGCGGCCGCCGCCCTGACCGGCTGCGAACGCGGTTCGTCGAGCGACTCGGGGGACTCACCCGCGACCGCGGACGGCTGTCCGGCGGTCCGCGCCAGGGCCGCGGACGCCGTCGGCGGGGCGGAGCGGACCGACGTCCCCTGGAACGGACCGACGACCGGCCCGAGGGCGGTAGCGGGCAGGACCCTCGTCTTCGTCGCGCAGACCATGACGAACCCGGGCGTCGCCGGGGCCGCCGACGGTGTACGGGAGGCCGCGCGGGTGATCGGCTGGAACGTGCGGGTGATCGACGGCGGCGGCACCCCGGCTGGCATCCAGGCGGCGATGAGCGAGGCCCTCGCGCTCCGGCCGTCCGGCATCGTCATCGGCGGCTTCGACCCCAACTCGACGTCGCAGCAGGTCGCCCGTGCGAACGCGGCGGACATCCCGCTCGTCGGCTGGCACGCGGTCGCCTCCCCCGGCCCCAGCAGGCAGCCCCCGCTCTTCACCAACGTGACCACCCGCGTCGAGGCGGTGGCCAGGATCAGCGCCCAGTGGGTCATCGCGGACTCCGACGGGAACGCCGGGGTCGTGGTGTTCACCGACGCCTCGATCCCCTTCGCCAAGCACAAGTCCGAGCTGATCAGAAAGGAGCTGGCCACCTGCCGGGGCGTACGGCTGCTGTCCTACGAGAACATCCCGATCCCCGACGCGAGCAGCCGTACGCCCCGAGAGGTGTCCTCGCTGCTCTCCCGCTTCCAGGACCGCTGGACCCACTCCGTGGCCATCAACGACCTGTACTTCGCCGACGCCGCCCCGGCGTTCCGCGCCGCCGGGCGGAAGGGCTCGGGTCCGCCCTTCAACATCGGTGCGGGGGACGGCGACCCGTCCGCCTTCCAGCGCGTCAACAGCCGCCAGTACCAGGCGGCCACCGTGCCCGAGCCGCTGTCCCTCCAGGGCTGGCAGATCGTCGACGAGTTCAACCGCGCCTTCTCCGGCAGCCCCGCCAGCGGCTATGTGGCCCCCGTCCACATCACGACCGCCGACAACAGCGAGGGCGCCACCACCTGGAACCCGTCCGGCTACCAGGAGGCTTACCGGAAGATCTGGGGCCGCTGACGGCCCGGTCGCGCGGACACGACGTCAGTCCTCGACGCGGAGATCGAGGTGGACGCGGTCGCCGTCGAGGGTGATGCAGCCCTCGCCCTCGGCGTCCGTGTGGACGCCGGTTCCGCCGGCGATGGACGTCTCGGCGGTGGCGGCGCACCGCGCGCCGGCGTCACCGGCGAACTTTCCTTCGGGGTGTACAGCTTCAGATGGGTGACCCGGCTGTCGCCGGGCTCGACGTGCCGGGGCTCCTGTCGACGGCCGTGACGCCGGTGAGTCTGACGCGCACGACGTCGCCGTCCCCGGCGTCCACCACCGCGGTGGCGGCGAGCGGCGAGCGGCGAAAGGGCGAGGACGGCGGTCGGGGCGGCGGCGGTCACACCGCGACGGACGGGGGAGGAGCGCATGAGTTCTCCCTCGGGTCGGCTTCGGGCGCCCCGGCGACCGTGGCACCGGCGAGCCACTCCAGGCCCCGCTCGCGGCGATGCGCGTCAGGCGCCGATCCTGGCGGCGATGATCGGTGCGAGACGGTCGGCGATGACACGGTGGCCCCGGTCGTTGGGGTGGACCGAGTCGGTGAGGTCGCCGGAGCCCAGCCATCCCGTGGTGTCCACGAAGGAGAGCCGCGCGTCGCCGCCCGCGACCGCCGCGCGGACGGCCGCCTCGGTCTGCGGCACGTACCGGCCGCGGAAGGTCTTCAGGGCGAAGATCCAGGCCTGCGGATACGCGGCGCGGACCTTGCGCAGCAGACTGGTGTACGCCGACTGGAACTCCGTCGAACTCACGCCGTGCCCCACGTCGTTGGTGCCGAGGTTGATCACCACCGCGTCGGCCCGGTACCGGGAGGGGTTCCAGTCGGGGGTCGCCGCGTTGGGGTTGAGCTTCCCGAACTGCCGCTCCAGCCCCACGCAGCCGTCTGCCGTGGCGACGAGGCAGGCACCGCCCTGGGCGATCTGGGTGTGTTCGGTGCCCAGCCGCTCCCCGATCAGCCACCCGTAGGCGGTGCGGGCGTTCTGCGAGGTGGTCGTCCCGACGGTGATCGAGTCGCCGACGAACTCGATGAGCCTCCCCGGCGCGGGCGGCGCGAAGGTCGTCGCGCCGCTGTCGAGCACCAGGCCCTGGAACACGGCATCGCCCCGGTACGAGCCCGCGACGACCTGGTAGTTGACCTGGAGGGTGTGCCGGCCCGACGACAGCGGAGCCGGGGTGAGGTTCACGGTTCCCTTCACGTCGTCGTAGAACTTCACCGGGCCGTCGTCGATCCGTGCCCAGAAGTCGATCGTGCCGCGCTGCCTCAACTGGACCGTGCGGCCGGTGAAACCGACGCGGTAGTACGCGCCCGCCCAGTACGGCGTGTACGCGGTGGCCGAGCCGGTCGTGTCCCAGCGGCCGACGAACGTGATGTTCGGGTCGCCCGGCTGTCCGGGAGCGGCTGCCTTCGCGGAGGCAGTGGCCGTGCCGCTCAGGGCCGAGCCGATGACGGGCGCCAACCGGTTCGCGAACTTGGTGTGGCCGGCCTCGTTGGGGTGCCCGTTGCCGTCCTCGTAGTCGGCGCCGTCGCTGAGCCAGCCGGTCGTGTCGACGTAACGGACCCTGCCGTCACCTGCGTTGACGCGGGCGGTGACCGCGGCCCTGGTCTCGGGGACGTAGCGCTTCTTCAGGGTCTGGACGGCGAACAGGACCGCGTTCGGGTACTTCGCCCGGACGTCCCGCAGGAACGCGGTGTACGCCGACTGGAACGCGGCGCCGGACACCCCGTGCCCGATGTCGTTGGTGCCGAGGTTGATGACGACCGCGCTCGCCCGGTAGCGGGAGAAGTCCCAGTCAGCGCCACCGGTGCTGGCCGTCCGGAAGAACTGGGTGCTCAGCCCGGTGCAACCGGACCGCCCGACCAGGCAGTAGCCCGCCCGTGCCACCTGGGTGTGCCGCATCCCGAGTCGCTCGCCGGTCTTCCAGGCGTACGAGTCGAGTGCCAGCCGGTCGGTGAGGGCGCCCGCGGTGATGGAGTCGCCGACGAACTCGATCAGGCCCGAGGGCGCGTTCGGGGCGACCGTGCGGGCGCCGGGGTCGAGGACCAGGCCCTGGAAGACGGTGTCACCGGACCGGTAGGTGATCCGCAGGGTGTGGGTGCCCGGCGGCAGCGGCTGGGGCGTGAGGTTCACGGTGCCGCGGACGCCCGCGTGGAAGACGTCGGGGCCGCCGTCGACGCTCGCGTAGAGGTTGACGGCGTCCCTCGCCCGTACCTTGACCGTGGTGCCGGTGAAGGACGTCTGGACGTACGCGCCGGTCCAGTTGGCCACGGCCGTGGTGCCCGAGGCAGTGTCCCAGCGCCCGACGTAGGCGATGTTCGGGTCGGACACGGAGCCGTCCCCGGGCGCCGCGTGCGCCCGGCCGACGACGGTCAGGGACAGCAGGCAGGCGACGAGAACGGCGGTGAGCGCGGCAGCGAGGGCCCGCGCGGACCTGTGGGGGGAGGTGTGCATGGGGATCCTTTCTCACCTGATGCGGGAGCGCTCCCATGTACAGCTTCACAACAGAAGCAGTGAATCGATTCATGGTCAAGGGTCCGCACAGGAGCCCCGGTGGCCGGGCCGCGACCTCCGGGTTTCGGTCCTGACCGAAAGGGAGGGCGGATGTGGTCCGCGGGTCGGCAAGCTTCGGTTCGACAAGCTTCGGTTCGGCACTCGGTGCGGGACTGAAATGAAACGAAAGGGCACACTCGACATGCGCATGGGACGCGGAAAACTTCTGGCCACGGCCGGCACGGCGATCGCCGCCGTGGCGGCGCTTCTGGGCACGGCGACACCTGCGAACGCCGCGATCCACCAGTGCCAGAGGTCCGGCAGCTGGATTCCCTGCACCACGGTCACCGGTATCGACCCGGGCTCGTATCTGCTGGTGCGCCGGGGCCCCGGCTACGGCTACGACTCCATCGAGGCCGCCTACAGCAGGCTGTACAACGGCAACGAGGTCGGCCTGTCCTGCTGGACGCTCGGAGACGGGGCCTACGACAACGCCAACTACCGCTACTGGATGTCCATCGAGCTCCCCAACAGTCGCTGGGGCTACGTCAACGACTGGTACCTGAACACGGGCAACCCCGACGTCTGGAAGCAACAGATCCGCCAGTGCCCCTCCTGATGGTGGTCACGCCTTGTCCTCTCCTCACGTCCTCACGCGAAGGTCGATGAAGACATGCCTTGCACTGCCTCCACCAAGGCCACCGCGGGCCGCAGACACACAGGTCTCCTCGCCACGGTCACGGCGTTCCTCTCCCTGACCCTCGTCGGCGCCGTGTTCTCCCCTTCGGCCGCTGCCGCACCGGCACACCCCGACGACCCCTCGGCCGCCGCGCGCACCAGCGTCGTCGTGCCCGCCGGTGTCACCGCCGGGGTCGCCGTCTACGACCGGCAGGCCGGCACCTTCACCGAGCAGTTGAACCCGGGCATGCAGTTCCGTTCGGCCTCGATCGTCAAACTGCTGATGGTGCTGGACTACTTCTGGAACCGGGACCCCGGCTCCCCTGTCCCGGCCGCCGACCGTGCCTGGCTGGAACCCATGCTCCGCAGCAGCGATGACGACGCGGCCAATGACTACTGGTCGAACCACGGCTATACGTCGATCGTCACCCGGATGCGCCGCAACCTCGAGTTGAGCGACACGGAGCCCCCTGCCAACCCGGATTTCTGGGGCTACACCGCCATGTCGGCCCGCGACACGGTGACGGTCTACCGCTACATCCTGGAGAAGGCCCCCGCGTCCGTACGCACCTTCATCATGGACAACCTGCGTCAGTCGACCCGCTGCGCGTCGGACGGGTTCGACCAGCACTTCGGCATCGCCGGCGCCTTCAACCGGCCCTGGGCCGTGAAGCAGGGCTGGTCGGGCAGCTCGTACCCGGAGGGCACGTGCGGCCCCGCGAGCACGGTCTCGGCCGGGACGGCGGCCGAAGCCGATCCCGTCGCAGAAGCCGATCCCGTCGCCGCGGCCGTGGATCTGACCCACCCGGTTCTGCATTCCACCGGCACCGTCGGGACCGGGGACCGCTCCATCGTGGCCGTCCTCACCCAGCACGAGGCAGGTGCTTCCTACGGGAAGGCGTACACCGACATCGGTCGTCTGACCCGTTCGCTGAATGTTCCCGGTGGCGTTCCGCCGACCGGAAAGTGGTACGGAACGTGGAGCTCGCAGGTCGCCGTCCGGAGCGAACCGCGCATCGGGAACAACGTGCTGACCCGACTGCCCGCCGGGGTGGAGGTACTGGTGGGCTGCCAGAAGAAGGGTCAGACCGTCTCCGTACCCCCGTACACCAACGACTGGTGGGCGTATCTGCCCCAGTACGGCGGCTACATCTCCAACATCTACATCAGCCATCCGGACAATCAACTGCCGGATGTCCGACTGTGCTGAAGCCCCCGGAAATTCAAGGGACATGAGCACACGACCAGGAACGCGACGATCGGAAGGGGACACACAGGATGCCCGAGACGAACAGCGGCGGCCGCCGCAGGACGCTGGCGACGGCGTTCGCCGCAGCCGCCTTCGCGACGGTCTTCACCGTGCAGGGCGCTTCCCCCGCCCATGCCGCCAGCCCTTATGACGGCGCCGATCCGGCGGCCACCGGCTGCGCCTCGAACGCCAAGACGCTCGCCTCCGCGCCTCTCTACCTGATCGGCACGACCCGTCAGGTCGGCACCATCGAGATGCGCTACAGCAACACCTGTCTGACCCAGTGGATTCGCGTCCGGTCCGACAACACCAGTTGCAGCGGGCATCCCTGCCGCAACGACGCGGAGATCACCCGCCCCGCCGGTGCGGACGGCCCGGCCCTGACGGTGGGCCGCGGCAACGTGGCCGCAGGCGAGCCCTATCAGTGGAGCCTGATGGTCTACACCCCCAACACCCGCTCCTGCGGGACCGGCAGCGCCGACACGGGTGGCAACGCGGGCTACCCGTACGGGGAGTGGGGGCGCCAGATCTGCGGCTGAGCCCTGTGACGGGTCTCCCCGGGCCGGAGCAAGGGCGCGGCGTCGCCGCCCGTGGTCGCGCCGGCGGCCCCGGGCGGCGTTCGCGCCGGCGGCGCCGCGGGTGGGGCGCACGGATCACGGGGTGACGGGGTGGCCACCGTGGTGGGTGAGCCGAGTTGGGCGTCCTTCCGTATCTCTCCAGGGATAGAGTCCTCGGGTTCGGTGATCACAAGTGCCGGGCGTGGAGAGTCAGTCGACCGGCCGGATGCGGCCGAGGCGGGGGGAACGCCGGTGGGTGGTACGGGAAGGCGGCGTGCCGGGATCGGCAGCGGGGGGACGCGGCTCACACGGCGGGGCAGGATCGTCGGCTGGGTCGCGGGCGTGTCCGCGGTGGTCGTGCTCGGTGTCGCGGGGGTCGGCGCCTGGGTGTACAAGGACCTCGACGACAACATCACGGCCGCCGACGTCGACGACAAGCTCGGCGGGAACCGTCCGGTGAACCTCAGCCCCGGCTCCAAGAACATCATGGTCGTCGGCTCGGACAGCCGAGACGGGAAGAACGCCAAGTACGGCCGGGACCTGACCACCATGCAGTCGGACACGCTGATGGTGCTGCACATCCCCGCGAACCGGAAGTGGGCGACCGTCGTGTCGTTCCCCCGCGACTCGTGGGTCGAGATATCGGCGTGCGAGAAGGGCGACGGCGGCACCTCGGGCCCGCACCGGGCCAAGATCAACGAGGCGTTCGCGATCGGCGGCTCCACCGGCGAGGTCGCCGGCGCCGCCGCCTGCTCGATCCGGACGGTCGAGGCCAACACCGGGCTGCGCATCGACCACTTCATGTCCGTGGACTTCTCGGGCTTCAAGGGGATGGTCGACGCCCTGGAGGGCATAGAGGTCTGCCCCGAGCAGGCCATCCACGACGAGAACGCCCTCCTCGACATGGAACCCGGCTGCCAGACCGTCAAGGGCGAGACCGCCCTCGGCTACGTCCGCACCCGCTACGCCGTCGGCGACGGCTCCGACATCGGGCGCATCGGGCGCCAGCAGGAGTTCATGGAGGCCCTCGCCGCCAAGGCGAAGTCCAAGCTGACCAGCCCCGGCGCGCTGTACGACTTCATGCAGTCCGCCACCAAGTCCCTCACCACGGACAAGGATCTCGCGGGCATCGACCCGCTGTACGACCTCGCCTCCGAACTGAAGGGCATCCCCAGCGACCGGCTGACCTTCCTGACGGTCCCCAACTACCCGCGTGAGGCGGACGTCCCGAGCGACCGCGCCAACGTGGTGTGGCAGTACCCGTACGCGGCGGACCTGTTCACCTCCCTCGCCAAGGACCGCGAGGTCGAGAAGAAGCCGTTCCAGACCCGGGCCAAGGAGGGCCTCGTCTACGCCTCGAACGTGCGGGTGCAGGTCCTCAACGGCACCGGGGTCACGGGGCGCGCCGCCGCCGTCGCCGAGAAGTTGCGCGCCGCCGGGATCACCGTCGTCGGCACGGGCAACGCGCCCGAGACCACCGCGAAGACGACGGTCGCCTACCCGCCGGACCTGGCGAAGCAGGCGAAGGTCCTCACCTCGCGTCTGCCCGACGTCCGGGCCGCCGAGGACGCGGGCGCCGCGCAGGGCGTGGTCACCCTCGTCGTCGGAACGGACCTCGACCCCGCCACCCTGCGGTGACCCGGACGGGCAGGGGTCAGCTGCCGGTGAGGCTGATCGCCAGATCCGTGATGTTCAGCGGGAACTGACGGATCGGGGTCGCCTGGCCGGTGAGGAGTTCGACGGTGTAGAGCGTCGGGTTGCTCGCACCCGACGGGGTGAGGGAGGCGAAGGCGGCGTTGTCGACCGTCCGCCCGCCGCTGAGCGTGCTGTAGATGTCCATGCCGGCCTTCAGCTGGGCGTCGACGCCGAGGCTGCCGGTCGGGGCGAGCGTGCCGTTGTTGGCGGGGGACTGGATCACGACCTGGTCGGTGTTCGTGTTGACGTCGAACAGGGTGGTCGCGGTGGCCGCGTTGAGGTCGTTGTTCGTGTACGCGGCGGCGGTGACGCCCTTGGTCGTGCCCTCGACCGGCGGGGTGGTGAGGTTCAGGTCCTGGATGGTCGAGTGGTCGTTCAGGTTGTGCCGCAGGTTCTGGCCGTTGTCGCTGATCACCCGCAGCCGGTCGGCCGCCGGGTTGAAGTCGACGCCGAACGTGGTGCCGTGCAGCGCGTACTGGAGCTGGGACACCTTGGTGACCACGACGTCCTGGGTGGCCGGCGGGGTCTTGATCGTGTAGATGCCGCCCTTGTTGCCGACGCCGTACAGCAGTCCGTCCTGCACCCGGAAGTCGATGCCGACCAGGGCCGTGTCACCGCTGAGCCCGGTGACGGTCCTGACCCAGTTGAGGACGTCGGGGCGGTCGGTGGTGAACGTGGCCATCAGCGTGCCGTCGCCGGTGATCCCGAACGCCCGCAGGCTGGGGACGGCGGCGGGGGCGGCCGAGGCGGACCCCGGAGCGCTCAGCAGAAGCGCCGTCGACGTGGCCATGACCGCTGCCGCCGCCGCGATTCTCTTTCGGATACTCGCTTTCACGGTGTGTCCCTCCCGTTTCGGTAGTCCGCCGGCGCCCGGCGCGCAGGCTGAGAGATTTCCGGGCCGAATCCCGTATTGATTCCCCCGGTGATTGCGGGGCGCGGGCCGGAATCGGTCCCCATTAAGCCGACTTCACAGTGCCTCCACAAGTGGAGTCGATGGGCGAGAACGCCCTGATCCGGGAATTTTGCGCACTGTGACAAAAGCGCCGCAGGTATCCCGACATCGGTTTTGCGCACAGTGATGAAGGGGTCCGGAACCGGTCTGTCGGCCGGTTACGGCGGAATGGGATGCTCCTGCCATGGGGAGCCTCTTCGCCGAACTGGCCCGGCAGGCGTCGACCAACGCCCGCCGGGAGGTCGAGACGTACGCACGTGAGATTCCGGAGTTCGCGATCCTGGACACGAACCGGCGAGCCAGGGCCGAGACACTGGACTACGCGGTGTGGCTGCGTCGGCGTACCGTCGAACTCTCCCCGGACAACGACGAGTTGAGCGACACCGACCTCGACTCCATCACCTTCATGGGCGAGGTGCGGGCCGATGCGGGAATGTCACCCTCTTCGCGACAGCAAGTACTGCACCTGCACACCGCGCTCATGCTGCGTGAGATCAACGAGGCGATCGAGGCGCAGCGCGGCGGCGGAGTGGAAGAACTCATGCGGATGATGAGCTGGTTCGCCCCGCAGGGAGAGCGGGGAATAAGCGCCTACCGGCAGGGATTCGTGACGGTGATGCGGCGCCGTTTGCCGTACGTCGAGCAAATCGACCTGCTGGCCCGGTCACTGCTCACCGGTGATCCCATGGCGGCCGAACTCGCCACCGTCACGGGTACGGAACTGCCCGAATTCTGCGCGGTGACCGTGATCCGGGCCCCCGGCGGCCCCGCCGACGACAGCGCCCTGGACCCCGACATCGAGATACTGGTGAAAACCCACCGGGTTCTGGTCGCCCGGTCCACGGACGACGGTGAAAAGGACGGTGAACTGATCGTCCTGGTGCCGTTGTCCCGGGACCTCGCCGAGACCACACCGGCGCACTCCGTGCCCGACCTCGTCGCCACCCCCGTACGGGACCTCGCCCGGGCCCTCGGCCGGCCCTGCGCCGTCGGCACCGCCGTCGCGCCGGTCGGCGAGCTGGCCGACGCCCTCGACCGGGCCCGGCGGGTCAGTCGGGCTGCCCCGCTGCGCCCGGTGTCCGAGCGGCTGCGGCCGTACACCGTGGCCGATGTGTTCACCGAGGTCGCCGTCGCGGACGTACCGTTCGTCGACGACTGGCTCCGCGCGCTGGTGGGACGGCTGGAGCCGGGCCCCGACCTCCTCGTCACCCTCGACGCGTACTACCGCCACGACATGCACCGCGGCGCCACGGCCGCCGCCCTCAACGTGCACACCCGCACCCTGGACTACCGCCTGCGCCGGGTACGGGAACTCACCAACATCGACCCCGGCTCCACCCGGGGGGTCCGCGTCCTCAGCTCGGTCGTCACCCGGTGGCTGTCCGGGGCATGGGACTGAGCCGCACCCTCCGGACAGGGAGGCCGCGCTCCCGTGGGCGCCCCCGATGAGGCAGTCTGGGGCGGTGAGCAACTCCAGTGACTCCCTTTTCATCAAGATCTGCGGGCTGCGGACCGAGGAGGACGTCGACGCGGCCGTCGAGGCGGGCGCCGACGCCATCGGATTCGTCCTCACCGCCAGCCCGCGCCGCGTCGACGCGGCCACCGCCGCGCGGCTGTCCCGCCGGATCCCCGAGCACGTCCTCACCGTCGGAGTCTTCCGCGGGGAGAGCCTGGACGACGTACGCTCCCTGGCCGCCGAGTCGGGCATCCGCGCCGTCCAGCTGCACGGGTCGGAGGACCGCGGCTACTACGACGCGCTGGCGGCGGACGGCCGCACGCTGATCCGCGCCGCCGCGTTCGGCGACTCGGTGCCGCGCTGCGGCGAGATGGGCGAGGACATGCTGCTGCTCGACGCGCCCGTACCGGGCTCCGGCATGGCCTGGGACTGGTCCCGGATGCCGGTGGCCGACCCCGGTGACCGGTGGCTCCTCGCCGGGGGCCTGACCCCCGACAACGTACGGAACGCCGTCGACACCGCCCGGCCCTGGGGTGTCGACGTGTCCAGCGGCGTGGAGCGGAGCCGAGGCGTCAAGGACCCCGCCCTGATCACCGCCTTCGTGAAGGCCGCCCGCGGCGGGCGGTGACCCTCCGGCCCCGAACGCGGCGAGCACCGCCGACGTGCGGTGTTCGGCGCGTTTCGAGGGTCCCGCACGTGCAACCCGGTGGGTGTACGTGCGGAGCGCCGCGCGGTGCCGAGGGCGCCGCGCGGACGGGACCCACTTGGAGGAGCCATGGACCACTCGCGGGTACCCGTGCTGGAGGCGCTGCAGGAGTTCCGGCGACGCGGCGACACGGTGTTCGGGCCGCCCGGACACCGGCAGGGCCGCGGTGTGGACCCGCGGGTCGCGGAGATCGTCGGGCTCGACGTCTTCCGCTCCGACGTCCTCTCCCTCAACGGGCTGGACGACCGCCGCCAGTCGCAGGGCGTCATCAGCCAGGCACAGGAGCTGATGGCCGACGCCGTCGGCGCCGAGCACGCCTTCTTCTCCACCTGCGGCAGCTCCCTGTCGGTGAAGACCGCGATGCTCTCCGTGGCCGGCCCCGGCGAGAAGATGCTGCTCTCCCGCAACGCCCACAAGTCCGTGATCGCCGGCGTCGTCGTCAACGGGGTCGAACCGATCTGGGTCCACCCCAGGTTCGACGCCGAACGCCATATCGCCCACCCCCCGGAGCCGGACGACGTACGCCGCCGACTGGAGGAACACCCGGACGCCAAGGGCATGCTGCTGATCACCCCCACCGACTGGGGAACCTGCGCCGACGTCCGGGGCGTGGCCCGGGTGTGCCACGAGTACGACGTCCCCCTCATCGTCGACGAGGCATGGGGCGCCCATCTGCCGTTCCACCCCGCGCTGCCCGTCTGGGGCATGGACGCCGAGGCCGACCTGGTGGTCACCAGCGTCCACAAGATGGGCGGCGCCGTGGAGCAGAGCTCCGTCTTCCACCTCCAGTACGACCGGGTCTCCCCGGAGGTGCTCAAGCAGCGCGAGGACCTGCTCGGCACCACCAGCGCCTCGTCGCTGGTGTTCGCGACGCTCGACGGCTGGCGCCGCCAGATGGTCCAGCACGGGCACGACCTGCTGGAGGCGGCGGTGCGCCGCGCCCAGAGGATCCGGGCCACCGCCGGTGACCTGCGCGGCCTGCGGCCGATGGGCCAGGACGTCGTCGACGAGGGGCTCGCCGCCGAGTTCGACCCGCTGAAGCTGGTCATCGACGTACGGGAACTGGGCATCAGCGGCATGCAGGCCGCCGAGTGGCTGCGGACCCACCGCCATGTGGACGTCGGCGGGTCCGACACCTGCCGGATCAGCGCCTCCATCACCCACGCCGACGACGACGAGACCGAGAAGATCCTCCTCGACTCCCTGCGCGCCCTCGTCGAGAGCGCCGACACCGTCGAACGGCAGCCGCCGGTCCATCTGCCCGAGGCGTCGGCGCTGGAGCTGGAGCAGGCGATGCTGCCGCGCGACGCGTTCTTCGCCGAGGTCGACCATGTGCCCGCCGAGCGGGCGGCGGGCCGGGTCGCCGCCGAGATGATCAGCCCGTACCCGCCGGGCGTCCCCGTGATCGCCCCCGGCGAGGTGATCACCGACGAGGTCCTCGACTACCTGCGCAGCGGCGTCGAGCACGGTGTCCTCGTCCCGGACGCGGGCGACCAGTCGGTCAGGACCCTGCGGGTGGTGGCACGGCACTGACGACGTGGCGCGGGGAGACCGGACGCCCCTCCGGGAGACCGGGCTGAACTCCGCGCCGGGAGGCCGAACTGTCCGGTGGGCACGGGGCGCCGCGCCCTTTCGCGACGCGTGACCCCTTTGTCGTGTCCGTGTCCGTGAAATCCGGCCACCCGTCGTTCTCCGCGGGGTTGGCCTGGGGTAAGGTCCCCACCGGTTCCGGCTACCGACTGAAGGTGCGCCGGTACGGGGAGTGTCGGAGGGGCGGCATGGCGGTGGAATCCCAGACGGGCGAGGGCGGGTCCGTGGACGCGGACGACCGGCGGTTGGAGGCGTTGGATCCCCAACCGCTGCTGACCCGGGACTACGAGATGCGCCCGTCCCTGGTGTACGAGCGGCTGCGGCAGCGGCACGGCGCGGTCGCGCCGGTCGATCTGCTGGGCGTCCCCGCCTGGCTGGTCCTCGGCTACAAGGAGTCCCTGGAGGTCCTCCAGGACGACGACGGCTGGCCCAAGGGCCTGGAGAACTGGCGGGCCCGCTCGGAGGGCCGGGTGCCCGCCGACTGGCCGCTCGGCCCCTCCCTGGAGGTCAACCACGTACTGATCCAGGGCGGCGCCGGGTACAAGCCGCTGCGGACCGCGTGGGACACCGCGCTCCGGCCGTTCCAGGACCCGCGCCACGCCCAGGCCAAACGGCTCAAGGCGGCCGTCACCGCCTGCGCCGATGACCTGATCACCCTGGTGGGCCAGGCCGGCGGCACGGGCCTGGCGGACCTGTCCGCCCAGTTCTCCCGGCCGCTGCCGCTGATGGCGGCCAGCCACCTCCTCGGCTTCCCCGGCTCCCAGGGCGACGACGCGCTCATGGACATGTGGCGGGTGCTGGACGCCGGCCCGGACGCCGAGCCGGCCCTCGAACGCCTGCTGGCGGCCCTCGCCGACCTGGCGGCGCAGAAGCTCGAGAACCCCGGGGACGACTTCCCCTCCTACCTCCTCGCCGCGCACCCCGGCCTCACGCTCGACGAACTGGCCCGCGAGCTGTTCATGCTGCTGGGCATGACCTCCGACCACGTCGGCATCCTCATCTCCAACACCGTCGTCGAGGTCCTCTCGGGCGAGGGCAGCATCCGCGCCAGCCTGTCCGCCGGCATGGTCCGGGAGACCATGAACCGGGTGGTCATGCGCAAGCCGCCGCTGGTGAACTTCGTCCCGCGCTTCGCCGCCAAGGACACCCCGCTCGGCAACTACACCATCCGCGCGGGCGACCCGGTCTGGGTCTCCTCCGCCGCCGCGCACGCCGACCCGGTCTTCGCCGGCCACGCGGCGACGAACACCACGGTCAGCACCCGCGCGCACCTCTCCTGGGGCGCAGGCCGCCGCCAGTGCCCCGCCCGCGAGCTGGCCTCCACCATCGCGGCAGTCGGTGTAGGCCGCCTGTTCGAGCGGTTCACCGATCTGGAGCTGGCGCTGCCTGTCGACCAACTCCCTTGGCGTTCCTCGCCGTTCATGCGCGGCCTGCGCTCACTGCCCGTCCGCTACACCCTGGCCCCGACCCCCGAGCCGTCCACGGCCGAGCCCGCGGAGACGGACCTCGCGGGGGAGACGACGACGGAACCGGGGGTGGCCGGGTCGGCGGCACGGGACCGTTCCGCGCGGCAGCGTTCGTCGCTGTGGCGTTATCTGACGGGCCTCATCCGCACCGGCCGCTGACCGCGGTTCAGTCCTCGCCCGTGAGCAGCCGCCGCGGATTGGCGATACGGAAGGCGTACGCCGCCGCTCCCCCCAGGCCGAAGCCGGGATGGAGCGGCGGCTCCGCGTAGGGCCGGTCGGAGCCCTGGACCACCGCGTCCACCCCGAGGGCCCGCACGACCGAGTCCACGGCGGTGGGGCCGTACGACGACGTCTCCACGAACACCCGCCTGTCCGTTGCCGCGAGGCTGGCGTCACCGCGGGCGGCGAAGCGCTCCCCGTGCAACGGCGCCAGCCCGGCCAGCAGCGCGAAACAGACCCGCAGCCGGGGATGACGGGGCCGTCCGAAGGCACGGAAGGCGAACCAGGCGGCGTGCATCTGCTGCACGTACGGGACCATCGCCGGCCACCAGCCCGGCCCTTCGGCGCCCGCCTTCCCCGCCGGGCCGGGATGCACGAACAGCGGGAGGTCGCGGTCCTCCAGCAGGTCGAGCAGCGGGGAGCAGCGCGCGTAACCGGCCGCGTCGGCGAGGGCGTCGGCCGGTAGTTGCAGACCGGCGAACCCGCCCCGGCCGAGGTCCTCGGCGGCCGCGGCCGCGTCGACGTCCCGTACGCAGGCGGCGGCCCACGCCCCGAACGGCTCGGGGAGGGCGGCCACGCCCTCGTGGTAGGCGTCGAGCAGGGGGCGCGCCTGCTCCCCGGGCAGCCACTCGACGCCGAGCGGGGAGGACAGCGAGACGAGGGCCCGGCCCAGGCCGTCGGCGGCGGCGAGCTCCGCACGCCGGGCGATGTCATGGGCGGCGGGCGCCACCTCGTAAGGAGGCTCCCCGTCCAGGAACAGGGTCCAGCCGTCCATGAACGGCGGCTCCCGGCGGGACCGCAGGGCCGCCACCAGCGAGGGGGTCCACAGATGCTGGTGCACGTCGACGTTGGTCATGATGACTCCAGGAAAGCACGGCCGCCCGGCGTGCGGTCGTGGCACACGAAAGGGAATATAAGCCGCTGGATCCCCATGTTCCGGACGTCCCCGGACCGGCATCGTGTGAACGTAACGTGCCGTTCATGAAAGTCCATTGACTGTCATTCAGTCACGGACAACTGTGCATGAGCATATGCAGTCGGGTGAGGGGCACTCTTGATCAGATTCGACGCGGTGAGCAAGAAATATCCGAACGGCACGACAGCCGTCGACGAGGTCACGGTGGAGCTCGCCGAGGGCGCCATCACGATCCTCGTCGGACCCTCCGGCTGCGGCAAGACCACCACCCTCAGGATGATCAACCGCATGGTGGAACCCACGGCGGGCACGGTCAGCCTGCGCGGCCGGGACATCCGCGAGGTCGACGCGCCCGAGCTGCGCCGGGGCATCGGCTACGTGATCCAGCACGCGGGACTCTTCCCGCACCGCACGGTCCTCGACAACATCGCGACCGTGCCGCTGCTCCTCGGCTGGGGCAGGAAGAAGGCGCGGGCCAGGGCGGCCGAGCTGCTCGAACTGGTGGGGCTGCCCGCCGAGATGGCCAAGCGCTATCCCAACCAGCTCTCCGGCGGCCAGCAGCAGCGCGTCGGCGTGGCCAGGGCACTGGGCGCCGACCCGCCGGTGCTGCTCATGGACGAGCCGTTCAGCGCGGTCGACCCCATCGTGCGGGCCGAACTCCAGACCGAGTTCGCCCGGCTCCAGAAGGAGCTGCACAAGACGATCGTGTTCGTCACCCATGACATCGACGAGGCGATCAGACTCGGCGACCGCATAGCCGTGTTCCGCGACGGCGGCAGGCTCGCCCAGTTCGACACCCCCGAGCGGTTGCTCGCCGACCCCGCGGACGACTTCGTCGCCGGATTCGTCGGCCAGGACCGGGGCATCCGCCGGCTGTCCTTCGTGCAGGCCGCCGGACTGCCGCTGCGCGAGGGCCCGGTCCTGCCGGTCACCTCGCCCGTGACCGCGGCCCGCGCCCTGGACGAGCCCTGGGTGCTCGTCGTCGACGACGCGCGCAGGCCCCTCGGCTGGACCCCGGTCGCCGACCTGCCGGGCAGCGGCACCCTCGCGGACGCCGCCCTGGTGCCGCTCGGCCACACCTTCAGCCTGGCCGGGGACTCGGCGCGGGCCGCCCTCGACTCGGCGCTGCTGTCGCCCGCCCGGCTCGCGGTGGGCGTGGACGCCGACGGCGCGGTCGTCGGCGTCGCCGACGCCTACGAGCTGACCGCCGGGGCGGCACCCGCGAGCCGTACGGACGCGGCCGTGAGGACGGACGCGTCCGGGAGCCCGGTGGCCGCCGACAGCGCGGGCGGTGACCGATGAGCGACGGGGAACCGCTGGTCCGGTGGCAGTGGATCGCCGACCACACCGCCGAACTGGCCGACCACACCGCCCTCCACCTGAGACTCGGTCTGCTGCCGGTGCTGTTCGGGCTGCTCGTCTCGGTGCCGCTGGGCATCCTCTGCCACCGCAGGCGCCGGCTCTACCCGCCGGTCCTGACCGTGGCGAACATCCTGTACTCGATCCCGTCGCTGGCCCTGTTCATGGTCTTCGTCCGGTACACGGGGCTGACCGAACAGACGGTGATGATCCCGCTGACGCTGTACACCCTGTCGGTGCTCGTGCCCAACGTCGTCGACGGTCTCGCCTCGGTCCCGGAACCGGTCCGGCTCGCAGCGACCGCCATGGGCTTCGGCACCGTCCGCCGTGTCCTCCAGGTCGAACTGCCCATCGCCGTGCCCGTCGTCATCGCCGGCGTGCGCGTCGCCGCGGTCTCCTCCATCAGCCTCGTCGCCGTCGGCCAGCTCATCGGCCAGGGCGGCCTCGGCTACTACATCACCCGCGGCCTCCAGCTCGACTTCCCGACGCCGATCGTCACCGCCATCGCGCTGATCATGCTGCTCGCGCTCGCCACGGACGCGCTGCTGGTCCTCGCGCAGCGACTGCTCACCCCCTGGTCCCGGAGCAGGGTGACGACGGCATGAACGACTTCCTCAACCAGATCCGGCTCGTGGCGGACTGGCTGACCTCGTCGGCGCAGTGGCACGGCGACGAGGGCATCCCCGCACGACTCGTGGAACACCTCACCTACAGCGGTCTGTCCCTGCTGTGCGCCGCCCTGATCGGGCTGTCGGCCGGGCTGCTCGTCGGACACACCGGGCGCGGGGCGTTCGCCGTGGCGAGCGTCGCCAACCTCGCCCGCGCGATCCCCACCTTCGGCCTCGTCGTCCTCGTCGTGACGCTCGCCGGGCTCAGCACCGCGCCGGTGCTTGTCGCCCTGGTCGCGCTCGCGGTGCCGCCGATCCTCATCAACACCTTCGAGGGTGTCCGGGGCGTGGACCCGGCCGCCCGGGACGCCGCGCGCGGTGTCGGCATGACCGAGTGGGAGGTCCTGGTGAAGGTGGAGGTGCCGATGGCGCTGCCGCTGATCCTGCTGGGCCTGCGGGTGGCCGCGATCCAGGTCGTGGCCACCGCGACCGTCGCCGCCTATCCGGGGCTCGGCGGCCTCGGCCGTTTCATCGTCGACGGGCTCGCCCGCAACGACTACGAGCTGGTCATCGGTGGCTCCGCGGTCGTGGTCGCCCTGGCGCTCGTCGTGCAGGCCGCGTTCACAGCGCTGGGGCGGGCAGTCGTGTCACCGGGGTTGAGGGTCTCGGCGCCGAAATCCTGAACTCCGTCGGTCTCCCGGACTCCGTCGTCGTCCCGCACTCCGTCGGTCTCCGGGACCCCGGCGTTCTCCAGAACTCCTCCGTTGTTCCGCGCCCTTCGGGCCATGAGAAAGGAAACATCCATGCGAGGCATGTACCGAGGCGTCGCCTTCGGCCTGATCACCGCCCTGTCCCTCACCGCCTGCGGCAGCGAGGGCGGCAGCGACGACAATCCGCTGACGGGCGACAGCGGTGGCGGCGGCTCCTCCCTGGTCGTCGGCTCGGCCAACTTCCCCGAGAACCAACTGCTCGCCGAGATCTACGCGCAGGCCCTGGAGGGCAAGGACCTCAAGGTGACCCGCAAGTTCGACATCGGGGCCCGCGAGGTCTACTACGACCAGATCGTCAAGGGCGGTATCGACGTCTTCCCGGAGTACAACGGCGCCCTGCTGTCGGTGGCCGTCGACAAGAACAGCACCGCGACCGGCACCGAGGAGATCAACGCCGAACTGAAGGCCAAACTCCCGAAGTCCGTGGAGATACTCGACTCCGCCGCGGCCGAGGACAAGGACTCGGTCACGGTGACCGCGAGGACGGCGAAGAAGTACGACCTGAAGACCCTCGCCGACCTCAAGCCCGTCGCGGGCGACCTGACCCTCGGGGCCGGTTCGGAGTTCAAGACCCGCACCCAGGGCGGGGTGGGTCTGAAGAAGGTCTACGGCGTGGAGTTCGGCAAGTTCCAGCCGCTCGACGCGGGTGCCCAGACCACCCTCGTGAAGCTGCTCAAGGACGACAAGGTGCAGGCCGCCAACCTGTACACCACCGACCCCGCCATCATCGAGGACAAGCTGGTCGTCCTGGAGGACCCGAAGAACCTCTTCTCGTCGCAGAACGTGACGCCCCTCGTGTACAAGAAGGCCGTCGACGCCAAGGCCAGGGAGGCGCTCAATGGGGTCTCCGCGAAGCTCACCACCGAGGACCTGCTGGAGATGATGAAGAAGCTCGTCAACGACAAGGAGGACGCGAGCGTCGTCGCCGAGGAGTGGCTGAAGAAGTCCGGCCTCACCGGCTGACCGTCCGGCACCCCCGCACCCTCCGCGGGGGGTGCGGGGCCGCCATGCCGGGCCGGCGTGCGGGACGGTCGGTCCGGGCGGGCCCACCAGACGGTCGGTCCGGGCGGGCCCGCGGGACCGTCACTCCGGGCTGCGCAGTGCGGACCAGGTCTTGCGGTTGACGACACCGTTCGCTTTCAGTCCCACGGCGTTCTGGAACTCCTCGACGGCGGCCTCCGTCCCGCTGTCGAACTCGCCGTCCGTGCTGACGCCGTATCCGCGCTTGCTCAGGATGCACTCCACCTGGAACACCCGCTTGCCGCTGTCGCCGAGACGGGTGCGGCCGTTGCCCGAGTAGTACGTGCAGTCCGTGAGCCAGGCCGGATCACCGGAGTCGGCCGGCGGGTCGCTCGGGGTCGGTTCGGGATCGTCCGGGGCGTCGGAGCCGTCGTCGACCGGGGTGTCCGGTTCGGTGCCGTCGGTCCGGTCGTCATCGGCGGGCGCGGAGGCGTCGGGGCGTGCGGACGTACCGTCGATGGCCGCGCTGTCGCCCTTGTCCTTGCCCTTGTCCTTGCCGGACACCTCCGTAAGCGAGGAGCCGTGGCCGTCCGGAGCGGGTGCGCCCTTCGACTTCCCGGACGTCGACGGGGAGACCGCGTCGTCGGGCGCGCTCTTCCCGGTCGACCAGGTGCCCGCCTCCGGGGTGGTTGCCCCGGAGCTGTCCGGGGGGGTGAGGACGAAGACGCCCGCGGCCACCGCGCAGAGGGCGACGCCCGCGCCGCCGACCGCCAGCGCCCGCTTGCGGCGCGTCCGGGTGGGCGCCGCCGAATCTAACGCCGCCCGGCCGCCCGTGGGGGCGGGGGCCGCCTCCCGCGAGGGTCCGGCGGAGCCGGCCGCGGTGGGCCGGGGCTCCTCGGCGGCGGGCCCGGTCTCCTCGGCGGCGGGCGCCGGTGCCCGCTCCTCCGCGTCGTCGGCGGCCGGGAAGACGGGCGCCTGGACGAGGGGCAGCCGGCACAGCGCCTCGTACGCCTGCTGCCGGACGAGCACCATGCCGCCCAGCGGCTCCGGCCAGTCGACGGTGCCCGACGGGCCGGTACGGGACCCCGCCGTCCGGACCAGGTCCTGCGGTGTGGGCCGGCGTCCCGGCTCCTTGGCGAGGCACGACCACAGCAGCGTGGCGAGGTCCTCGTCGGACTCGGCGAGCTCCCGGATCACCTTCGCGTTGGGCTCCTCGAAGGCGACCCGGTGCATCACGTCGACCCCGGTGCCGTCGCCGAACGGGGCGGTGCCCGTCGCCGCGTAGACCAGGGTGCAGGCCAGCGAGAACACGTCCGAGGGCGTTTCGCACTCACCGGTGCGCAGGTACTCCGGTGACATGTAGGCCGGCGTGCCCACCCGGTTGCCCGTCCCCGTGATGGCGCTCGCGTCGGCGGCCTTCGCGATGCCGAAGTCGATGACATGGGCGCGCCGGGCGGAGACCAGGACGTTGGAGGGCTTGAGGTCCCGGTGCACGATGCCCGCGTCCGAGAGGTCGGCGAGCGCCTGCCCCAGCTCCGCCAGGAGCCGCCAGACGGCGGCGGTCCGCAGCGGACCCTCCTCGTTCACGGCGTCCGCGAGATCGACACCGGGCAGGTACTCGGTGGCCATCCACAGCAGTTCGTCCTCGAACCCCGTGCCGCACAGCTTCGGCATGTGCGCGGTGCGGACCCGGCCGTGCACGGCCGCCTCGCGCTCGAAGCGGCGCCGGAACCGGACGTCCTCCGCGTACTCGGGCCTGATCACCTTGACGGCGACGAGCTCGGGCCCGCCGTCCGCGGGGCGCCCCAGATAGACGCGCCCCATACCCCCGCTGCCGAGCAGCCCCAGCGACACATACGGGCCGATACGGCCCGGGTCGCCGGGGCGCAGAGGAAGGGCGCCCGTCTTCCGCAGCGCCGGAGCCTCGTCTGCCGTCGAGCGCGGTGGCACCGGCCGCTGGTCTGACACAACACCCCCGAAGTCACTTTCCGCGTACGTCAGTTCGCTTTCGGAAGTCGAGGCTAGCTCAGCCGGGCGTCATGTACGCGGTTTCTGTCACTTCCGTATCACTGTCGTGCCCGAACCGACAGGTCCGGTCCGAAGTACGGTGCCCGTCGGGTCGGTGAACGGCTCGACCCGCACCCGCGCCGGGCCGAGCACGGAGGGAACCGTGCCCTCGACCTCGGCCGGCGTGGTGCGGGAAACGCTTCGACGCCGGGGTGGGAGCAGGACCCGCTGCGGGCGCCCGCGATAATCGCCGGGCCCCGCTTGACGGAACCACCCGGAGGTCCTCTTGTCCCCGCTCCACGATTTCACCACGTGGGAACCGCTGCTGAGGGTGCTGCGGGACGGAAACGAGCGGGCGGCAGCCGGCCACCAGGTGGCCGGGCAGATCAGCCGGGGCGCCTGGAGCGTGCCCGTGCGGCGGCCCGCCCCGAAGCCGGGGCGGGCGTCCCAGGTCGAGGACATGCAGGAAGAGTTCGACGCGGTACGGCGGATCCAGGACGCCCTCACCGACACCGGCATCGACGGCGTCTCGTTCACCGCGGCGATCGCGCCCACCGGCACCGCCGTGCTCCGGCTGCTCGGACCCAGCCCCGCCGTGGAGTCCGGCGTCGGCAGCCCGCACCCCGGCTCGCTGCTCCTGGTCGAGGGCGCCCTCCCGGAGCCCTGGCGCCGCCTGCCCGACCCCGTCCCCGGCGCCGCCCCGGCCCCGACCGCGGACCTGGAGCTACTGGAGCGGAAACTGCGCGAGCGGATGCCCCGAGCCATCGGCGCCACGGACGAGGAGATCGCCGCCGCCGAGAAGCGCCTCGGCGTCGCCCTGCCCGACGAACTCAAGGTGCTGTACCGGGTGACGCGGGCCCGCCGGCAGGACCACGGCGACGACCACGCGGCGGCGGAGCGCGAGTACGGTGCCGTCGGCTGCGAGCTGTTCTCCCTGGACGACCTGTACGTGGCCGACGTGGCCTCCCGCCCCTGCCTGTGGCGGTTCGCCGCGAAGGAGGCGGTCGTCACCCCGCCCGACGCCGCGGTGCAGGGACTCGTCGGCTCGCCCGGCTGGATCGCCTTCGGCGACAACGGCGGCGGCGACCGCCTCGCGGTCGACCTGACCCCCGGACCGGGCGGACACATCGGGCAGATCATCATCCTGAGCCATGAGGAGAACATCGGCGCGGGCCTGGTCGCCGACTCCCTCACCGAGCTGGTGCTGCGCGGGCCCCGGCAGGACCGCCGCCGTCGAGCCGACGACGGGCCGCCCGCGGTGGCCCACGTCAACTTCCGCGGTGTGCCGGGTGTCGAGGCCGCCGCCCACCCCGGACTGGAGGTCCTCAGCATCGGTATCTGGCATGACGAGCCGCTCAGTCTCGCCCCCGTCGTCGGGCTGCCCCGCCTGCGCACCCTCGCCGCCTACCCCGGCACCCTCGCCGACCCGCTGGAGATCAGTCGGCTGACCGGGCTGGAGTACCTCCGGCTCTGCCCCGAGGACTGGCGCGTCCTCCTCGACGCCGGGACCGTCCCGCGCACCCTGCTCGCCGCCTCCGTCGAGCCCCGCCACGACGCCGACCCGCTGCCCGTCGTCGACCTCGCCAACGAGATCCTCGCTCTCTGGAACCGTCCGCCGATCATTCGGACCCGCGTGGAGGGAGACATCGGGCCGATCGGCCGGGACACGGTCTGAACGTCCGTGTCGCAGGCCCCTCCCTCCAGGGGCGTCCGGGTGTCACCGTGCTCGGCTAGAGTCTCGGCTCATCCTCGGGCGGACGTGCTGCCCGCGGCCGTGCGCTGGGGGTTGACGGCACCATGGAGCCCGACAGAACGGAACTGCCCGGTTACGAGGTCCAGGAGGTCCTGGGCCAGGGCGGGTTCGCCACCGTGTACCGGGCCCGGCAACTGGCCGTCGGCCGGGAGGTCGCGCTGAAGGTGGACAGCCGGGTGCTGTCCTCGGCGCGCGACCGGCAGCGCTTCCTGCGGGAGGTCACGGCGGCAGGGCAGCTCTCCGGGCACCCGCACGTGGTGCCCGTGTACGACGCCGGGGTCCTCGCGGACAACCGCCCCTACATGGTGCTGGAGTTGTGCCCCGGCGGCTCCCTGGGCGACCGGCTGCACCGGCAGGGGCCCCTGCCCCTCA
>NZ_LIQX01000028.1:23808-24479 GCF_001418475.1 Streptomyces ossamyceticus
GCGGCGTGGCCCTCACCGACTTCGGACTCGCGGCCATGCCCCGGCCCGGCCGCGAACTGTCCGTGACGCGCGAGGCGTTGACCCCCGCGTACGCGCCGCCCGAGGCCTTCCACATGGCCGAGCCCACCCCCGCCGGAGACCTCTACTCCCTTGCCGCCACCGTCTACGCGTTGCTGCGGGGCCGCCCGCCCCACCACCCGGACGACGGGACCCAGCTCAGCCTCGCCGAGCTGATCGTGCGCCACACCTGGCCGTACCCCGACCTGCCCGGCGTGCCCGCCGTTCTCAACTCGGCCCTCCGGTACGCCCTCGCCCCCGACCCGCGGCACCGGCTCTCCGACGCGGGCGCGTTCCGTGACGCCCTCGCCGCGGTCGATCTCGACACCGTCGACCTGGGCGGCACCGGGGACGGCGAGGGCAGGGGCGGCCCGGAGGACATTGACGACAGGGGCCGCAGCGGCGGCCGGGAGGGCTTGGGCGGCCCGGAGGGCTGGGGTGGCGGCGGCTTCGGGCCCGCGCCCACCCTGGCCACCGTCCCGGCGTACCGGGACGCCGTGCCCTCGCCGCCGACGACGGCGGGGCCGCCAGGCGCCGCCGGTGGACACGGCGACACGACGATGGGGCGCGGGCCGGTCCGCGACAGCACGGTGGGGCGCGGGGCCGTGGGTGAC
>NZ_LIQX01000280.1 GCF_001418475.1 Streptomyces ossamyceticus
GGGTGAGGAGGGCGGATCAGCGAGGTCGGAGTCCTGGACGGCACGCACCGGGTCGACGATGCCCCAGCCGACGAAGTTGTCGTGGCCGTTGACGGCGCGTTCGGCGGTCTGTTCGATCTGGGTCACGATCTGGGCGGTCGTCCAGTCCGGGCGCTTCTCCTTGAGGAGCGCGGCGACTCCGGCGACGAACGGGGCGGAGAAGCTGGTGCCGTTGTCGGTGCACTGGCCGCCGCCCGGGACCGTGGACACGATGTCGACACCGGGGGCCGCTACGCCCACGAACTCTCCCGCCTGGGAGAAGGAGGCCCGTTCGTTGTTGCGGTCGGAGGACGCCACCGCGAGGACGCCGGGGAAGGCGGCCGGGTAGGTGTTCTTGTACGTGCCGTCGAGGCCGTCGTTGCCCGCGGAGGCGACCACGACGACTTTCTGGGCGATGGCGGCGCGCACCGCCTGCGCGAGCCGGGACGTACCGGACAGGGGTTTCGTCGTGTCCTGGGAGATGTTGATGACGTCCGCGCCCTGGGCCACGGCGTACGTGATCGCCTCCGCCATGGAGTCCGAGTCGCCGCTGTTCTCGGCGTCGTTCTGGCGGATCGGGATGATAGTTGCGTTGGGGGCGAGGCCCACGAAGCCGGTGTCGTCGTGCGGCCGGGCCGCGATGATGCCCGCGACCTTCGTGCCGTGGCCCTCCCGGTCGTTCGTCGGATCGGCGCCCTTGCCCTTGGCCAGGAAGTCGCGTCCGGCCGCCTTGTCTACGGCCCCCTTCAGCTGCGGGTTCCTGTCGTCCACCCCGGTGTCGATGACCGCGACCCGGACACCCTTGCCCTGGTCGGTGCCCTGCCACAGCTCGTCGAGGAGCACCCGCTGCAACGCCCAGGGGGTGCCCTTGACCGGCTTGGCGGGGAACGTGCACTCACCGCTGCCGTCCAACCGCACGGGGGGCGCCACCGCGGCGGGCAGGCCGAGTCCGGGCCCAGCCGACTCGGTCACCGCGCCGGACAGGTCGACCGGCCCGGAATTGGGCAGTGCGGTTGTGCTCAGCACGGCCAAGGGCATGGCCAGGAGCACGGCCGCCGCGGCCGGCAGGGTTGTCTTCTTCGGCGACACCTGTACGTCGCTCCTGTCCTTCTGTCGTGTGAAGCCGCTGCGGGGGGCGTCGCGAGTGTGGTTCGTCGCGGGCACGCGGTGCGATGGGGACGGGGTCGCCCTCAGGAACCCTGCGGCTGGCGTGCGCTGTTGGTGTCGAGTCGGGGGCCCTTGGCCAGGAACTCCGACCAGACCAGCGGGACCTTCGCCGGGCGGACGTTCTGGTAGCCGAGCTTCACCTGGGCCTCGCTCGGCTCCGGCGTACCGTCCGACGTCTTCTGCTTGCCGTCCGCGCCGACGCCGGACCGCTCGCTGTCGCTGTCCCCGTTCGCCTGGACGGCGTACCTCAGGCCGGTGTCCGTCACCAGGAAGAGCGAGCCCGAGTCGCTGTCGGTGCCCTGGATCTGCGTGTAGAGCAGTCCCGTTCCCGGGGTGACGTACGTGCTCGTGCCGCCCGCGGCGATCTCGGCGGGATACTCGGTGCCCGCCCAGGTCTGCAGGGTGGTGTCGTTGCCCTCGTCCACGTCCCGCAGGACGCTGCACACGGTGTTGCGGCCGGAGTCCGCGGAGGCCGAGTTGACCATGGAGGCGCGCCGCGTCGGCCAGTTGTCCGGCTGGCCGGCGAAGGAGGCTGTGTCGGCGGTGAAGTCCTGAAGGCCCACCCGGGCGGCCTCGCTGTTCATGTTGAGGACGGCGGTCCTCGGCGAGTTGATCAGCAGCCAGGCGGTGAACTCGCTGACGGGCTTCACCTGGCCCGGCAGTACGACGTGGTACTTCTCGCCCGAGCCCGTCCGTGTCACGAGCACCATGCCGACCCGGTTCTCGTCGTCGGAGAGTTGGCCCTGGACACCGGCCGGGGAGCCGACGCCGGAGGGGAGTTCGGGAAACGAGATCGGATCGCCCTTGTGCAGGGTGTCGATCCATTCCTTCGTGACGAGCTGCGGCTGCTGGGAGCCCACGAGCGCCTCCGTCAGCTTCGTGTCGTCCTCTTCCGTGGCCGCGACCGGCACGGGGTACGCCTTCCCAGCGGCGTCCACCAGATAGCGGTCCCCGGCTCGGGTCCTGACGTACAACACCTCGCCGCCGGAGAGGCGTTCGGAGCCGTCCGTCTTCTTCACGTCCCGGTCGGCGAGGACGAAGGTCGCCTCCTGGACCGTGCTCCCCTTGCCGCCGGGCTGCTCGCACACCGCCCACCGCTTGGCCTTGCCCGCCTCGTCGGCGGTCGGCAGCCGGTCGGGGGCGTAGGGGATGCCGAGGATCGGGCCGCGGGGCGGCTTGCCCGAGTCGAGGATCTTGTCGCTGATCTGGACGACCTGGTAGTCGGCGCCGTTCATGAGCAGCCGGGCGGAGGCCAGGTTGAGGACGGGGTGCAGGCGGGTCGTCCCGTCCGTCTTGAGGACGACGTAGCGCGTCGTGGACTGCTTGCTCACGATGACCCGGGTGCCGGGCTGGTTCCAGTCCTTGGGGGCGGTGGGCTGGAACATCCCCCAGGCCCCGAAGACGCCCAGAATGACGGCGCCCGCGATCAGGCTGGGCACGACGGCCCGCAGCGGCTTGGGGGCCCCTTCCTCCGAACCCCACGGGGAAGGCTGGAGAAAGGCCGCGAGCGTACGTCGCTTCGCGAACGTGTAGGCGTTGAGTTCGTCCCGCCGTGATGCCATGAGTGCCTGTTTCTCCCCGTACCGCGTCCCGGGGGCGTCGCCCCCGCCCTCCGCTGTGAGACCGGCCCCTACTATGCCCGTTGAACCCGTGCGCTTGTGGGGCGGGTAGGGTTCGTTCCACATCGAGGCCGCTGCCGAGTGGGGCGTTTCAGGTGACTACGGGGGGTTTGCAGCAATGGCTTCCGCAAGCCGGACGCGATCACGGTCGCGTACACAAGCGGCCGACCCGCGTTCCGCTCATGCCGCTCGTACCGCTCCTTCTGTCGCACCCTCGGCCTCGCCCGCGGTGACGGCGTCTTCTCCCAGTCCGTTCGCACCGCATCTGAAGGCGGGGTCCGGGCACTTCGGGGCTTTCCGGTTGCAGCAGTTGCTGCTGGTCGAGGCGGCCGCCGCTGTACTGCTCGCCGGTTGGACGTTGCACCTTCTCGTTCTCGTGCCCGCGGTCGTCGTCGCGATCCTGCTGGTGCTGCTCGCCGTCGTACGTCGCAGGGGGCGCTCGTTGCCCGAATGGCTCGCTACAGCACGGGCGTTGAAGTCACGGCAGCGCAAGGCGGCCGAGACGGTGATACCGCCCGGGACCGAGCCGGGACTCGCGCCCGCGGTCGAGTGCGACCCGACGCTGCGCACGTACGCGTTCGGCGGACGGGACCGGCGCGGTGTCGGAATCATCGGAGACGGGACGTTCGTCAGCGCGGTGTTGCAGGTCGAGGCGGACGCGACGGCGTTGCGAGCCGACCGGAGCCGACAGCCGTTGCCGCTGAATCTGGTGCGGGACGCGCTGGACGTGGACGGGATCCGGCTGGAGGGGGCGCAGATCGTGCTGCACACCCAACCGGCGCCCGCGATCCAGTTGCCCCAGCAGTCGGTGGCCGTCAGCAACTACGCGCCGCTGCAGGCCCAGACGGGTACGCCGGCCATTCGGATCACCTGGATCGCACTGAAGCTCGACCCGGAGCTGTGCCCGGAGGCCGTGGCGGCGCGCGGCGGCGGTCTCCTGGGTGCGCAGAAGTGTGTGGTGCGGGTCGCGGACCATCTGGCCAGCCGACTGACCGGCGCCGGGTTCCGTACGACCGTTCTGGACGAGCAGGAGTTGATAGCCGCCGTCGCCACTTCTGCCTGCGCCAATCCCCTGGTGACGGCCGAGGCGGGACGTACGGAGACTCCGCAGCGGCGGACCGAGGAGTCGGGGCGCAGCTGGCGGTGCGACAACCGCCGGCACACGACGTACTGGGTGCGACGCTGGCCGCAGTTGGGCGGTCGAGGTCCGCTGCTTCCGCAGCTCGTGGGGCAGTTGACGGCCGTGCCCGCGCTCGCCACCACGTTCAGTCTGACCGTGACGCGCGGCGTGCGGCAGGAGGTGACGGTCACCGGGCATGTGCGGGTGACCGGCCGTAGTGACGACGAACTCGTCGCGGCCCGACGGTCGTTGGAGCAGGCGGCCCGGCAGGCCGGGACCGGCCTCGCGCGGCTCGACCGTGAACAGCTGCCGGGTGTCCTCGCCACTCTGCCCCTGGGAGGTGTCCGCTGATGAGCGCGGCCGGTACGAGTACGGGTATGGGTACGGGTCCTTACGCCACCCCCGGTTCCAGCGCCGCCCTCGGTTCCACCGGTCCCGGTCCCGTGGGTCCCGGCCCGGCCGCCGCCGCCTCCGTCGCGCCGGAGCCGGCGCTCGGCGGGCGGATGCGCGAGCGGCTGCGTTCCGGGTTCGGGCTGATCGGGCCCCGGCACGGTCGGCACGCGCTGTCGGTCGAGCAGTTCGACTCGCTCGCGTTGCCCGTCGGGGACGACGGCGTCGTCATCGGCGTCGACGCCGAGAGTCGTCCTGCGGTCCTCGGCATCAATCGTCCCACCCCCTACGACGTCGTCCTGATCGGCGGGCTGTGGACCGCCCAGGTGCTCGCCCTGCGCGCGGCGGCCACCGGCGCGCGGGTCGCCGTGGAGACCGGGCGGGCGCAGTCCTGGATTCAGTTGGTGCACGCCATGGGTGGTGGTCAGAACGGTCTGGCCGTGTACGACGTCGGGCGGGTGCCGCCGCAGGGCGCGTCGGCCGCCGGGCCCGTGCTGGTCGTGCGCGACTGCGGTATGCGGCCGCCGCGCGGTCGGGTCGTCGCCGGTCCCTGGCAGTCCGTACTGACGCTGCTGCCGTACCTCAGCCCGGTGGCTCCCCGCCTCATCCGGCAGGCCCGACTCGTCGGCGCCCAGCGGGTGTCTCCGGACGAGGCGGCGGAGTTGGGGCGCACCATGGGCCTGCCCCCGGCGGACGTCGAGTCGTTGCCGACGCTCGCCGACGGTGTCACCCTCTGGAGCGCCGACCGTGACCTGCAGTACGTGATGACCCAGCCGACCGACGCCGAGATCGGATTGCTGGGTACGCCTCGGCGGATGGACTGACAGATACAGCCCCGAAGGGGTCCGGGGGCATGGACTGACGGATACGGCGACAGCGGCGTTCCGGTGTCGTAACCGTTCGGTGGCTCTACCCTTTCGAGTTGTTCACCCACAACCGTCGGTTCACTGGCAGTCGTTGGGGATATGTGCGTCATCTCGGGGCAGGCCGTGACGCTGCGGGCGGGTGCGGAGCGGCGGACGGGCCTGCCGTGGTGACGCCGGTGGTGATTAGGCTGGGACCGGGGCGCACATCACGACGACACGGCTAGAACAACCAGAACGGTCTGCCCCGGCACGGCTTTGAGGGTGCTCGACCACACCAGGAGGAATTGTGAACAGCGATCGGGACGGGATCCGCGGGGGCTGGGCCACACCCGGCGATGACCAGTCCGACGCGGAGTCCGCCGTCGAGACGACGGGCGAGTTCACCATCGATTACGCGCCGCCTGCCTGGTACACGCAGAACGCCCCGTCGGGAGGGGCCGGTTCGGAATCGGGTCCAGGTCCCGTTCCGGGTGCAGGTGCGGGGGTGGGTGCGCAGAACGTTCCTCCGGTGGTCGGGGGTGTGGCACCTCCGCCCGGTGACGCCGCGGGTGGCGCGGTTCCGCAGCCCTCCCCCCCGGTGGCCGCCGCCCCCGAGGTCGGCGCAGAGAACGGGGACATCGAGAGCGGCGCGACCATGCGGATCTCCGCCACCGCGTTGAAGCGCGAGATCTCGGATGCGGCCGCGGCCGCGGCTGCTGTCAAGGGTGCCTCCGGCGTGGGTACGGGTGCGGCTCCGGGTGACGGAAGTGCCGCAGGGGCCGGTGCCGAGGCGGAGTCGCAGGGGCCGGAGCCGCAGCCGCAGCCGCAGCCGCAGCCGCAGCCGCAGGGTGATGGTGCCGGCGTCGCTACCGCTGACGTCGCCTCGTCCAGCGAGGCTCCCGCTGCGGAGAGCGACGACGGTCAGACCGGCGACGGTCAGACCGGTGAGGGGAGTGTGAGCGGCGAGGATTCCGCTGCCACGGACGTGACCGACTCCTCCGAGGTCGCTGAGGGCGAACAGATCGGTGGCGGCGGTGGCGCGACCTCCGAGAGCGTGTCCGGCGGCGTCACCGAGACGGCCGAGTCCGCGAAGCGGGAGGCCGGTCCCGAGCATGCTGCCGCTCCGGAAAACGCCACTCCGGAGGACGCTGCCCCGCCGGCCACAGCGCCTCAGGACGCCCCGCCGCAGCCCGGCGCACCTCAGGGCGCCCCGCCGCAGCCCGGCGCACCTCAGGGCGCCCCGCCCTCCGCAGTCGCTCCGGGCGCCCCCGGTGTCGTACCGCAGGCGCCTCCCGCCTGGACGCCTCCGCCGCCGCAGGGTGGATTGCCGCCGCTGCCGCCCGCTTTCCAGCTCGCTGAGGCCCAGGGTCCCGCCCCGGCGGCGCCCTGGCCCCCGACCGCACCGGCGGTTCCCGATGCGCCCGGCCAGCAGCCGCTGACGGTCGCGCAGGGCGAGCCGTCCGTGCCGCCGCAGCAGCCGTCCCACCCCCCGGCTCCTCAGGGCGCGCCCTCGGCCTGGGGCAACCCGGTCGACGCCGCCACCGGCGCGCCGGGCGCACCCGGTGCACCAGTGCCGCCCGTCGCTCCGGACGCCTCCGGTGCGCCGACGGCCCCGGCTCCAGGCCCCACGCCCCCACAGGCCCCCGGCGCCCCCTCCCCCGCCGGCTAC
>NZ_LIQX01000281.1 GCF_001418475.1 Streptomyces ossamyceticus
GGGTGACCCACGTCGCATGAGCAGGGGCGGGGCCGCCGCCGTATGGGAGTGCGGTCCGGCTGTCCTGTGTGCGTGAGGGAGGGTGCCCCCGATGGTGGCATTCCGTGGTCCGAAGGTGTGGCTGTGGCGCTGGCGGCGGAACCCGCTCAAACGGCGCGGTGACCGGCTGGAGTCCTGGGTCGTGCTCGTCGCCTGGGTCCTCACCGTGGGCGGTGGCCTGGTCGCGGGGCTGCTGTCCGCGGACTCCGTCGAGTCCGGTCTGGCCCGGCAGCGCGAGGAGTGGCGGCCCGTCGAGGCGCGGCTCGTCGAGGACGCCCCGGAGCCGGGCGCCGGCAGCGGCGCGGGGGCCGAGAAGGTGTGGGCGAAGGTGCGCTGGGCGGCGCCGGACGGCTCCGCGCGCGAGGGTCAGGCCCGGGTCGATCCGGCCGACGTCATGGGCACACCGGTCACCGTCTGGACGGATGCCCGGGGCCGGCTGGTGACCGAGCCCGCCGGGGAGGCCCAGGCCCGGCTGCGGGCCGGCCTGGTCGGGGGGCTGGCGGGAATCTTCGTGGCGGCCGTGCCCTTCGCGGGCGGCAGGCTCGTCCGCGGCCGTCTGGAGCGGCGCAGGATGGACCAGTGGGACGAGGCGTGGGAGCGCATCGCCCCGCTGTGGGAGCGCAAGATCTGGTGAGGGCGCCCCTGCCCTGATGGGTCACCCCCGGTCGACACCGGCCTCGCACGGGCGCCCCGGTGGTCGAACGCCGATCGCCGGGGCTGAACGCCGACGGCCGAGCACCGGGCGGCCGGACGAGGCCCGTGGGGGGAGACTCCGTCCGGCCGTGGGGAGCGGACTCACCGGTGGGTGACGAGCGGCCTCACCTGTAGGTGATGTCCGAGCCGGAGTACAGGCAGTTGGTGCTGTCGGGGCCCGTACCGACGGCCGTGTTGTTGTTGTACTTCTGGCAGGGCACGACCTTGCGGCCGCTGTCGTTGAGGATCGTGATCCTGCGCAGGGTCGCCACGTCACTGCGGTTGACGTTGATGCCGACGAGCCGGGCGGTGGAACCCGTGCCCGTGACCTCGATGTTGTTGAGGTTCACCTTGCGGGTGTACTGCGTGGAGCAGTCGCCGCAGGAGCGGTACAGCGTCTTGAACTCGCTGACCGCGAAGTTGGAGATGTTCAGGGTCCCCGGCCCGTTGTGCTGGAACACCTTGTCCGCGGCCTTCCTGGCGCCGCCGCCGGTCACCGTGTAGGTGGAGCCGCCGCGGAAGGTCGCGGCGTCCTCGCCGACGTCCTCCCACCACACGTTCTGCAGGGTGCAGTTGCCCTCGCAGTGGATGCCGTCGGCGCCGGGGGCGCCGATGATGACGTTCTTCAGCGTCGCGCCGGCCGCGAGTTTGAAGATCGGGTCCTGGCCCTCCTCCTGGCCGTCCCCGGCCAGATCACCGCTGCCGTAGTAGCGCTTCATGCCGCCGTCGCGGACGCCGGACACCGAGATGGTGGAGGTCACCGGCTGGTTGCCGGAGGCCGACGGCCAGGTCGCGGCGCTCGCCGGAGTGGCGCCGCTGGTCATGACCATGCCAAACGAAAGGCCGAACGCGGCCATGGTCCCGGTCAGCGCGCGCGTGCGGGCGCGCGTACGTGCCGCAGAAGTCATCGGGTCTCTCCTTCGTGGATACCCCGGCCTTCAGGCCGGGGCGGGGGTACCTCCCGCTTGCGGGGGAGAAATGAAGTCCCTGCGGAGCAGGGCAGGAAAGGCCGGTTCGCCGCCAGGGCGGACCGGCGTCCGTCATCCACCGGTCGGCACCGGCCGCTCACACGGAATCTGATACGGCGTGAGGCATGACGCAGCAGGTCAAGCGGGCTTTCAAGTACCGCTTCTACCCCACGGACGAGCAGGCAGCCGAGCTGTCCCGCACGTTCGGCTGCGTCCGTCTCGTCTACAACAAGGCACGGGAGGAACGCACGCGGGCCTGGTACGGCGAGCAGCGGCGTGTCTCCTACGTGCAGTCGTCCGCCGCGCTGAC
>NZ_LIQX01000282.1 GCF_001418475.1 Streptomyces ossamyceticus
CCGCACCCCCGTGAGCCGCCCCCGTGTGCCGCCCTCGCTCCGGCTCACGGGGGTGCGGTCGGAGCGGGGGAGGGGCGCGGGAATGAGACGGGCTGCTTGAACGTTCACCCATCGCAGAAGCGGAGCGCGCCTCCGTCCCCCCGTACCCGTACGACCGAAGAGAGCTGACCCATGCGCGTCGAGATCTGGAGCGACATCGCCTGCCCCTGGTGCTACGTGGGCAAGGCCCGCTTCGAGAAGGCGCTCGCGGCCTTTCCGCACCGCGACGACGTCGAAGTGGTCCACCGCTCCTTCGAGCTCGACCCCGGCCGGGCCAAGGACGACATCCAGCCGGTGCTCACCATGCTGAGCAAGAAGTACGGGATGAGCGAGGCGCAGGCCCAGGCCGGCGAGCACAACCTCCGCGCGCAGGCCGGCGCCGAGGGCCTCGCCTACCGGGCGGAGGGCCGCGACCACGGCAGCACCTTCGACATGCACCGCCTGCTGCACCTCGCCAAGGAGCACGGCCGGCAGAGCGAGCTGCTCCAGCTGCTGTACCGGGCGAACTTCGCCGAGGAGCGGTCCGTGTACGCCGACGCGGACGAGTTCCTGATCGAGCTGGCCGTCGAGGCCGGGCTCGACGAGGGCGCCGCCCGCCAGGTGCTGGCCGACCCCGCCGCGTACGCGGACGCCGTCCGCGAGGACGAGCGGGAGGCGGCCGAGCTGGGCGCGAACGGAGTGCCGTTCTTCGTGCTGGACCGCACGTACGGGGTGTCCGGCGCGCAGCCCGCCGAAGTGTTCGAGCGGGCGCTCGCACAGGCGTGGGGCGAGCGGTCGCCGCTCCAGGTGATCCAGGAGGACGGCGCGGAGGCGTGCGGGCCCGACGGGTGTGCGGTGCCGTCGCAGTGACCGCCGTGGGGGTGCGGTGATCCGCGGTCCGTGGCTGCGCGGGTGGTGGCTCGCGCGGTTCCCCGCGCCCCCGTGGCGGCGCTGAGGCGCTGGTCGGGCCGAATATATAAGCGATGCTTTGGCGAACCGCGTAAAACCTCTCAATGGACGGGGAGGTCTTCGGGCCCCACAGTGGGGGCATGGAGACCTTCGAGAGCCTCGTCCGTGCCGAGTTCGCACCGAAGAACACCTATCTGAACACCGCCAGCACCGGCCTGCTGCCCGCCCGGACGGTGGCCGCGCTGGGGCGGGCCGCGCTGCTGCGGGCCGAGGGCCGGCCGCTGGACCCGCTGTTCGACGACGTGGAGGCCGCGCGGGCAGCGTTCGCCCGGCTGGCCGGGGTGCCCGCCGGGCGGGTGGCGGCCGGGACATCGGTCGCCGCGCACACCGGGGTGATCGCCGCGTCGCTGCCCCCCGGCGCCGAGGTGCTGACCGCCGAGGACGACTTCACCTCCGTCCTCAACCCGTTCCACGTCCGGGGCGACCTCAAGGTGCGGGCCGTGCCGCTGGAGCGCCTCGCCGAGTCCGTCCGCCCCGGCACCGCGCTCGTCGCGGTCAGCGCCGCCCAGTCCGCCGACGGCCGGATCGCCGACCTGCCCGCGCTGCGCGAGGCGGCGCGGGACCACGGGGCGCGGACCTACGTCGACTTCTCCCAGGCCGCCGGATGGCTGCCGATGGAGGCCGACGCGTACGACTACACCGTCTGCACGACCTTCAAGTGGCTGCTCGGTCCGCACGGCGCGGCCTTCCTCGTGGTGCCCGAGGACTTCGGCGGGCTGACCCCGATGCTGGCCGGCTGGGTCGCGGGGGAGAACCCCTGGGGCAGCTGCTACGGCCCCGTCACCGAACTCGCCCGCTCCGCCCGCCGCTTCGACCTGACCCCTGCCCTGTTCACGTACGCCGGACTGCGCCACTCCCTCGCGCTCGTCGAGGAACTCGGCGTGGCCGCCGTCCACGCCCATGACCTCGCCCTCGCGGACCGGTTCCGCGCGGGGCTCGCCGCTCTTGGCCACGAGCCCGTGCCGGCGCCCGGCTCGGCCATCGTCTCGGTGCCCGGACTGGGCGTGCGGCAGCCCGAGTTGAGCGCGGCCGGCATCCAGGTCTCCGACCGCGCGGGCAACCTCCGCGTCGCCTTCCACCTCTACAACACGGCGGCCGACGTCGACCGGGTCCTGGACGCCCTGTCTTCCTGAACCACTGGCGCGAGCCCGGCCGGGACGCTAGGAAGGGCATCAGGGATGGTGGTGCCGGTGGAGCCGACGCTCGAACAGCCGTCCATCGATGTGGAGTTGCATCGGCGGCTGGTGTACGGGGACGAGTCCGCGCTGCGTGAGGCCTACGCGGCGTACGGGGCACTCGTGCGCCGGGTGGCCGTCCGGGTCACCCACAGTCAGGCCGCGGCCGAGGACGTGGCCCAGGAGGTCTTCGCCCAGCTGTGGGCCAGCCCGTACGGCTTCGACGCGCGGCGCGGCTCCCTGCGCACCTGGCTGTCGATGCTCGCCCACCGGCGGGCCGTGGACTGGGTGCGCAGCGAGGCCCGGCACCGCAAGGACGCCCAGGCGGACGACTCGGCGCTGCACGCCATCCCCGACGCCGGACCCGGCCCGCACGAGACGGTCGTCGACCGCGAGCGCTCCCTGCTGCTGCACACCGCCCTCGCCGAACTCCCCCGCAGCCAGCGGGAGGTGGTCCACCTCGCCTACTTCGCGGGCCGCACCTACCGCCAGGCCGCCGTGGAGCTGGGCATCCCCGAGGGCACCGCGAAGACCCGGCTCCGCTCGGCCCTGCGCAAACTGGCGGCGTCCCTCGCGGATCCACCGGACCCGGCAGCGGCGAGGGGCGCGTGATGGCGGCCCCTCATCGCACCGCCGGGGCCGTGCGGGCCCTGCGTATCGTGGCAGCGGCACGGCGAAAGGGCGGCGCGCGATGACCAACGACCACGACGGGGTACGGGAGCTGCTGGCCGCCTGGGCGGTCGGCGCGCTGCCACCCGCCGACGCCAGGGCCGTCCCGCTCCACCTCGCCGACTGCGAGACCTGCGCGGCGGAGGCCGAACGACTCCGCGCGACCGTACGGCTGCTGGACGGCACCCCCGGCCCGGACACGGGGGCGAGCGGCGCCCCCGGTGACGCGCGCGACGGGACCGCGCGGGCCGGTGAGGGGCGCGGTGGTCGGGAGCGGGCCGGCGGGGGACTCGGTGGTGCGGACGGGGTGCTCGCGTCGGCGCTGCGCTCGCGCCGGGCCCGTACGCCGGGTGTCGCCCCGCACGCGGCGCCGTACGCCGCCGCCGTCGCCGGACTCCAGGCGCTGGTCCGGGAGTTGCCGGGCCGCTGGGGCACCCCGGTGGTGCACGACTGGGACGCGCACGCCACCGTCGCCCACCTCGTCGCCGCCGACGAACACCTCGCCGTGGCGCTCGGGGTCGGCGCCCGGCTGCCGGCCTCCCGCATCCCGGCCGGGACGCCCGCCGCGTACGCCTGGGAGCTGCGCACCGCCGACGCCATCGCCCACGAGCACGCCCGGACGCCCGAGGAGACCGTCGCCACCTGGGCCGCGCAGGCCGCCGACCTCCTGGCGACCCCCGAGGCCCGCGACCCCTCTCTCGCCGCCCGCGCGGCGACGGTGATGGGCCTCAGACTGCCCGTCGCCGACCACTTCGTCATCCGCGCCTTCGAGGCGTGGATCCACGCCGACGACATCGGCCGGGCGCTCGGCATCGCCGTACCGCCGCCGCCCGACGAGCACCTGGAGCAGCTGGTCCGCCTCGCCGTCCGCATCCTCGGCGTGGCCCTGCACGACGCGCCCCCCGTCCTCGTCGAGGTCACCGGGACCGCCCCCGGCACCGGCTGGGTCCTCGGCTCGGACGCCGAGCCCGTGGCCGCCGAACTGACCCTGGACCCGGTCGACTTCTGTCTGCTGGTCGGCGGCCGCTACGCCCCGGACGAGGTGCCGAGGGGCCTCACGGGCGACGAGCGCGCCGCACGGAACGTCCTGGCCACGGCGGCGGCGCTGGCCTGGCTGTAGCGGCCGCCCCCGAGAAGCCCCGCACACACGGCGGACCGGGCGGTCCCTCAGGGGGCAGGGACCGCCCGGTCCGGTCATCGTGACGGCGAGGCCGAGATCACCGCACGGGGGTGAAGTCCCGCGCGCCGATGAACTCCGGCCGCCGTACGGGAGCCGCGAACGGTTCGACCGCCGCGTTCTCCACGCTGTTGAAGACGATGAAGACGTTGCTGCGCGGGAACGGCGTGATGTTGTCACCTGAACCGTGCATGCAGTTGCAGTCGAACCAGGTCGCCGAACCGGCCTTGCCGGTGAACAGCTTGATGCCGTACTCGGAGGCCATCGCCGTCAGCGCCTCGTCCGACGGGGTGCCCGCGTCCTGCATCTGCAGCGACTTCTTGTAGTTGTCCTTCGGGGTGGCGCCCGCGCAGCCGAGGAACGTGCGGTGCGACCCCGGCATGATCATCAGGCCGCCGTTGGTGTCGTGGTTCTCGGTCAGCGCGATCGAGACGGACACCGTCCGCATGTTCGGCAGCCCGTCCTCGGCGTGCCATGTCTCGAAGTCGGAGTGCCAGTAGAACCCGGACGCGCCGAAGCCCGGCTTCACATTGATCCGCGACTGGTGCACGTACACGTCGGAGCCGAGGATCTGCCGGGCCCGGCCGACGACCCGCTCGTCCCGGACGAGCCGCGCGAACACCTCGCTGATGCGGTGCACCTCGAAGACGGACCGGATCTCCTTCGACTTCGGCTCGATGATCGAGCGTTCGTCGGCGCGGACCGCGGGATCGGTGACGAGCCGCTCCAGCTCCTGGTGGTACACGGCGACCTCGTCCGGCGTGATGAGCTCCTCGACGGCGAGGAAGCCGTCCCGCTCGTACGTCTGGAGGTCGGTGAGGGAGATCGGGCCGGGGGTGCCGGGGGCACCCCAGACGACCGGGTCCTGGCGCGGGACCGACACCTCGGTGGCGCCGCGGCTGGGGTAGAGATCGGTGAGCGTGGTCATGATGGTCAGCCCTCCTCCGTCAGCAGGGGATAGACGCCGTTCTCGTCGTGGTCCTCCCGTCCGGTCACGGGCGGGTTGAACACACAGATGCAGCGGAAGTCCTCCTTGATCCGCATCGTGTGCCGCTCGTGGCCGTCGAGGAGGTACATGGTCCCGGGCGTGATCGTGTACGTCCGCCCGGTCTCGTCGTCGGTCAGTTCGGCCTCGCCCTCGACGCACACCACGGCCTCGATGTGGTTCGCGTACCACATCGACGTCTCCGTGCCCGCGTAGAGGACCGTCTCGTGCAGGGAGAAGCCGACCTTCTCCTTGGCGAGGACGATGCGTTTGCTCTCCCACGTGCCGGACGCCGCTTTGACGTGCCGGTCGGTGCCTTCCAGATCCTTGAAAGAACGGACGATCACGGTGGTTCCAGGCCTCCTTGGGGGTGTTCCTCGGACGGTGGTCAGACGGTTTCCCGGACGGCGCGGGCGAGGACGCGCAGGCCCTCGTCCAGCTCGTCCGGGGTGATGGTGAGGGCGGGCAGCAGCTTCACGACCTCGCTCTCCGGGCCGGACGTCTCGATCAGCAGCCCGAGTTCGAAGGCCCGCTTGGCGACCCGGCCCGCGCGGGCCTTCTCGTGGAACTCCAGGCCCCACACCAGCCCGCGGCCCCGGTACTCCTTCACATCGGCGAGGTTCTCCTCGGTGATGGAGATCAGCGCCTGCTCGACCTGCTCACCGCGCGCACGGGTCTGCTTCTCCATGGCGGAGCCGTCCGACCAGTACGCCTCCAGGGCGGCGGTCGCGGTGACGAAGGCGGGGTTGTTGCCGCGGAAGGTGCCGTTGTGCTCGCCCGGCTCCCAGATGTCCAGCTCGGGCTTGAACAGGCACAGCGACATCGGCAGTCCGTAGCCGCTGATGGACTTGGAGACGGTGACGATGTCGGGGGTGATGCCCGCCTCCTCGAACGAGAAGAAGGCCCCCGTACGGCCGCAGCCCATCTGGATGTCGTCGACGATCAGCAGCAGGTCCTGCCGCTCGCACAGCTCGGCGAGCGCGCGCAGCCACTCCGGGCGGGCGACGTTGATGCCGCCCTCGCCCTGGACCGTCTCCACGATCACGGCGGCGGGCTTGTTCAGCCCGGACCCCTGGTCCTCCAGGATCCGCTCGAACCACAGGAAGTCGGGGATCTGGCCCTCGAAGTAGTTGTCGAACGGCATCGGCGTCCCGTGCACCAGCGGGATGCCCGCACCGGCCCGCTTGAAGGCGTTGCCGGTGACGGCGAGGGAGCCCAGCGACATGCCGTGGAAGGCGTTGGTGAACGACACGATGGCCTCGCGCCCCTTCACCTTCCGCGCCAGTTTCAGCGCGGACTCCACGGCGTTGGTGCCGGTCGGGCCCGGGAACATGACCTTGTACGGCAGGTCGCGGGGCCGCAGCACTAGGTTCTGGAAGGACTCCAGGAACGCCCGCTTGGCGCTCGTCGACATGTCGAGGCCGTGCGTGACGCCGTCCCGCTCCAGGTAGTCGATCAGAGCCCGTTTGAGCACCGGGTTGTTGTGGCCGTAGTTGAGCGAACCGGCTCCGGCGAAGAAGTCCAGGTAGCTGTGGCCGTCCTCGTCGCGCATCCGGCTGCCCTGCGCGGTGTCGAACACGGTGGGCCAGCCGCGGCAGTAGCTGCGTACCTCGGACTCCAGGGTCTCGAAGACGCTCAGGTCGGGCTGGGTGATGGTCACGGCGAATCGCTCCTCGATGCGTGGGGGGTGCGGGTGTGCGGGAGTGGGGGAGAGG
>NZ_LIQX01000283.1 GCF_001418475.1 Streptomyces ossamyceticus
CTCCGTCTGCAGACGGAGCAGTTCCTCTTCGTACGTCGCGCGCGGCAACTTCGTCGCCTTCTTGCCGGCCATGCCGCCTCCACCGCCCTATGACCCCCGTCGATGAGTTCCGGAGTCACCCATGACCAAGGTCGAACACCAGAACGTCACCGTACTTTCCGACGACGAGCTGCGCACCCTGGACGCCCACTGGAGGGCCGCCAACTACCTCACCGCCGGACAGATCTACCTGATGGCGAACCCGCTGCTGACCGAGCCGCTGCGGCCGGAGCACATCAAGCCGCGGCTCCTCGGACACTGGGGCACCTCGCCCGGCCTCAACCTCGTGCACACCCACCTCAACCGTGTGATCAAGGCACGCGGACTGGACGCGCTGTGCGTCTGGGGCCCCGGCCACGGCGGGCCGTCCGTGCTCGCCAACTCCTGGCTGGAGGGCAGCTACAGCGAGGTCTACCCCGACGTGCCGCGCGACGCGCAGGGCATGGAGCGGCTGTTCCGGCAGTTCTCCTTCCCCGGCGGGGTGCCGAGCCATGTCGCCCCGGAGACCCCCGGCTCCATCCACGAGGGCGGCGAACTCGGCTACTCGCTGGCCCACGCGTACGGCGCCGCCTTCGACAACCCCGACCTGCTGGTCGCCTGTGTGATCGGGGACGGCGAGGCGGAGACCGGGCCGCTGGCGGCCGCCTGGCACTCGAACAAGTTCCTGGACCCGGTGCACGACGGCGCGGTCCTGCCGATCCTCCACCTCAACGGCTACAAGATCGCCAACCCGACCGTCCTCTCCCGCCTCCCCGAGAGCGAGTTGGACACGCTCCTACGGGGCTACGGGCACGTGCCGATCCATGTGACCGGCGACGACCCGGCGCAGGTGCACCGCGCGATGGCCGCGGCCCTCGACGAGGCACTCGACCGGATCGCCCTCATGCAGCGGACCGCCCGTGAGGACGGCGTCACCGAGCGGGTGCACTGGCCGGTGATCGTGCTGCGCACCCCGAAGGGCTGGACCGGCCCCGCCGAGGTCGACGGGGAGCCCGTCGAGGGAACCTGGCGCGCCCACCAGGTCCCGCTCGCCGGGGTACGGGAGAACCCGGACCACCTGCGGCAGTTGGAGGCGTGGCTGCGGTCGTACCGGCCGCAGGACCTGTTCGGCCCCGACGGGCGGCCCGTCCCCGACGTCCTCGCCTGCGTCCCCGAGGGGCCCCGCCGCCTCGGCGCCACCCCGCACGCCAACGGCGGTCTCCTCGTCCGCGACCTGCCCGTCCGTTCCCTCGACGACTTCGCCGTCCCGGTGGAGAAGCCCGGCACCACCCTCCACGAGCCGACCCGGGTCCTCGGCGGCCTCCTGGAAGCGGTCATGAACGACACCCGCGCCCGCCGGGACTTCCGGGTCGTCGGCCCGGACGAGACGGCCTCCAACCGGCTCCAGGCCGTCTTCGACGCCAGCGGCAAGGCATGGCAGGCCGGGATGCTGCCGGTGGACGAGCACCTCGACCGGCACGGCCGGGTGCTGGAGATCCTCTCCGAGCACACCTGCCAGGGCTGGCTGGAGGGATACCTCCTGACCGGCCGGCACGGCCTGTTCTCCTGCTACGAGGCGTTCGTCCACATCGTCGACTCCATGGTCAACCAGCACATCAAATGGCTGCGGACCTCCCGCGAGCTGCCCTGGCGGGCCCCCATCGCCTCCCTCAACTACCTGCTCACCTCCCATGTGTG
This sequence comes from Streptomyces ossamyceticus, assembly GCF_001418475.1. GTDB lineage: Bacteria > Actinomycetota > Actinomycetes > Streptomycetales > Streptomycetaceae > Streptomyces > Streptomyces ossamyceticus. The sequence goes on from NZ_LIQX01000283.1 coordinate 1,717, forward strand.
GCGGCAGGACCACAACGGCTTCTCCCACCAGGACCCCGGCTTCGTCGACCACGTCCTGAACAAGAGCCCCGAAGTGGTCCGCGTCTATCTGCCGCCGGACGCCAACACCCTGCTCTCCGTCGCGGACCACGTCCTGCGCAGCCGGGACTACGTCAACGTCGTCGTGGCCGGGAAGCAGCCCTGCTACGACTGGCTGTCCATGGACGAGGCCCGCGCCCACTGCGCGCGCGGCGCGGGCATCTGGGACTGGGCCGGCACGGAGAACGGCGGCGAACCCGACGTCGTCCTCGCCTGCGCCGGCGACGTCCCCACACAGGAGGTGCTGGCCGCCGCGCAGCTGCTGCGCCGGCACCTGCCCGGACTCGCCGTGCGCGTGGTGAACGTCGTCGACATGACCCGGCTGCTGCCGCGTGAGGAACACCCGCACGGGATGAGCGACTTCGAGTACGACGGGCTGTTCACCACCGACAAGCCGGTGATCTTCGCCTACCACGGCTACCCGTGGCTGATCCACCGCCTCGCCTACCGCCGCACCGGCCACCGGAACCTGCACGTCCGCGGCTACAAGGAGTCCGGGACGACGACCACACCGTTCGACATGGTCGTCCGCAACGACCTCGACCGCTACCGCCTCGTCATGGACGTCATCGACCGCGTCCCCGGCCTCGCCGTCCGCGCCGCCGCCGTACGGCAGCGGATGGCCGACGCCCGGACCCGCCACCACGCCTGGATCCGCGAGCACGGCACCGACCTGCCCGAGGTCGCCGACTGGTCCTGGAACGCCTGACGTTCACCGTCCACCGGTGGAGACACCCTCCACCGGTGGAGCGTCGGCCGTCGCCGTACGCGGGCGGCTCAGCCGGCCACGGCGGGCACCGGGCCCGCCGGCTCCCCGGGCAGCCGGGAACCCACCTCGAACACGTCCGTCAGGCCGGTGCAGCGCAGCAGCCGCAGGAAGCGGGAGTTGTCGGTGACCAGACGGAGCCGGCCGTGCCGGTCCCGCGCGCGATTGCGGGCCCGGCACAGCACACCGAGCCCGGAACAGTCGATGAAGTCGACCGGGCGCAGGTCCAGCACCAGGTCGGGGTGGGGACGGGAGGTCAGGGCGTCCAGACGGGCCGCCAGCGCGGGAGCCGTCACGACGTCTATCTCGCCCCGCAACGTCACGACGGTCGTGCCGCCGGAGGTTTGGTGCGTGCGGTACGGCGCGGACCCGATGTCGTTCTCGTCCATGAGACGAGACAAGCCCTGGTGACCGGGTCGGCGGTAGGGCCGTTCGGTCCCTCTTGCACCGGCCCGAACGGGACCTGGGTCCCGCACGGTGGCCCGTGCGGGACCGTGCGAGGTCCGCGTCCAGCGGACAAGCTGGATGTGTGGGACTTTCCCGGCATGCGCAGAAGGACGGTGAGGAGCGTCATGAAAGGCTTCGTCTTCCACGGACCCGGTCAGTCGGCCTGGCAGGACATCCCGGACCCCGCGCTCAAGGACCCGACCGACGCGGTCGTACGGGTCGACGCCGTGACCATCTGCGGCACGGATCTGCACATCCTCAAGGGCGACGTCCCCGACGTGCGACCCGGCACGGTCCTCGGGCACGAGGCCGTCGGCGAGATCGTCGAGGTCGGCGGCGACGTGAGGACCGTACGTCCCGGCGACCGCGTCCTCGTCTCCTGCATCAGCGCCTGCGGCCGCTGCCGCTTCTGCCGGGAGAGCGCCTACGGGCAGTGCAGGGGCGGCGGGGGCTGGATCCTCGGCCATCTGATCGACGGCACCCAGGCAGAGTACGTTCGCGTTCCCTACGCCGACCTGTCCGTCCATGTACTGCCCAGCTCGGTCGGCAACGAGGACGCCGTGCTCCTCGCGGACATCTTCCCGACCTCCTACGAGGTGGGTGTGCTCAACGGGCATGTGCGGCCCGGGGACACCGTCGCCGTCGTCGGCGCCGGCCCCATCGGTCTCGCCGCGATCGCCGCGGCACGGCTGTTCGCCCCCGAGCGGATCGTCGCCGTGGATCCGGCGCCGGCCCGGCTGGAGGCCGCCAAGCGGCTCGGCGCCGACGCCGTGGCCGACGCCCGCGAGGACCCCGAGCAGCTCGTCGCCGACCTCACGGACGGACTCGGCGCCGACGTGGTCATCGAGGCGGTCGGTCTGCCCGAGAGTTTCGAGGCGTGCACCCGCATGGTGCGCCCCGGCGGCCACGTGGCCAACGTCGGTGTCCACGGCAAGCCCGCCGTGCTGCACCTCGAAGATCTGTGGATCAAGAACATCACCCTCACCACCGGCCTGGTCGACACCAGCTCCACCCCCACGCTGCTGCGCATGGCCGCCGCCGGGCGCCTGCCCACCGCGGACCTGGTCACCCACACCTTCCCGCTGAACCACATGGAGGAGGCGTACGACGTCTTCGGCCGCGCCGCGGACACCGGAGCCCTGAAGGTGGTACTCGGCGACCTGCCCCACCGCGAGGTCGCCGTCCGTGCCGCCTGACCCTCGCTCCACCCCTACCGGCCGACGGCCGTCGGCCG
>NZ_LIQX01000284.1 GCF_001418475.1 Streptomyces ossamyceticus
GGCGTGGCCGTGCGCGGCCGGGAGATCGTCGCGGTCGGCACGGACGCCGAGATGCGCGCCCTGGCCGGGCCGACGACCCGGATCGTGGAGCTGGCGGGGCGGACCGTCCTGCCGGGCATCAACGACTCGCATCTGCACGGCGCCGCGTACGGGCTGAGCAAGCCGCCGTTCGCCCTCGACGTCGGCCACCCCGCGGTGGGCTCGATCGCCGACATCGCCGCCGTGGTCGGCGAGGCGGCACGGGCCGCCGGGCCCGGCGAGTGGATCGTCGGCATCGGCTGGGACGCGGGCTATCTGACGGAGTGCCTCGCCGAGCCGGGGCGGTTCCCGCACCGGCTGGACCTCGACGCGGTGGCGCCCGACCACCCCGTCTGCCTCACCGACTCCTCGCAGCACACGGTGTGGGCCAACAGCGAGGCGCTGCGCCGGTGCGGGATCGACGCGGACACGCGGCCACCCGCCGGCGGAGTCATCGACCGCGGGCCCGACGGGCACCCGACCGGCGTGCTGCGCGAGTCCGCCGCGGCACTGCTCCAGGCCGCCGTGCCCTCCCCCACCCTCGACCAGCGTCGCCAGGCCATCCGCCATGTCGTCGCCGGTCTCCACTCCCGCGGCATCACCAGCTACACCGAGCCGGGCCTCGGCCCCGGCGGCTCCGAGACCGTCTTCGGTGCTCTGAGCACCGACAACTGGACCGCGTACGCCGACCTGGCGGCCTCCGGCAGCCTGCACGCCCGGGTCAGTGTCCTGCTGCTGCCCGCGCCCATGGGCGGTTCCGCCGCGGACATGCGCAAGGGGCTGGCCGAGCTCCACCGCCCCGAGTCGCCCGACCCCCGCCGGCTCAACGCGATCGGTGTGAAGATCTTCGCCGACGGGGTGCCCCCGAACCGTACGGCCTGGATGAACGAGCCCTACCTCGACGGCGGTCACGGCTCCCTCTGCGTGCACGGGCACACGCCCGACCTCCAGGTGGACGAGCTGTTCGACATGATCCGGGTGGCACACGAGGCGGGCTACCAGCTGGGCGTCCATGTCACCGGCGACCGGGCCATCGACCTGGTGGTCGACGCGTTCCTGGCCGCGGCGCGGGAGCTGCCCCGGCCCGACGCCCGGCACTACGTCATCCACGGCGACTTCATCGGCGCGCACAGTCTCGCCCGCCTCGCGGCGCACGGCTACGGCGTCAACATGAACCCCGCGATCAAGTGGACGGTGTCCGACCTGATGGAGGAGGTCGTCGGTCCGGTGCGGTCGGCGTACCAGTGGCCGGTGCGCTCGGCGCTGGACGCGGGCGTCGCGGTGTGCGCCAGCTCGGACGCCCCGGTCACGGAGCCGGACTGGCGGCAGGGGGTCGCCGGGATGCTGCTGCGCGAGTCGAAGGCCAGCGGCCGGGTCAGCGGCCCGGAGCAGCGCGTGGGACTCGCCGAGGCGCTGCGGGCGTACACGATCAACCCGGCACGGCAGGACTTCGCGGAGGACTGGAAGGGTTCGGTGGAGGTGGGCAAGGTGGCGGACCTGTGCGTCCTCGACCGGCCGCTGCTCGACCTCGACCCGCACGACGTCACGCGCGTCGAGGTCGACATGACGGTGTTCGACGGCGGCGTCGTCTTCGAGCGCTGACGGAGTCGGGCCCACGCGAGGGGCCCCGGACGGGCGCGAGCCACGTCCGGGGCCCCTCCCCCGTCTCAGCCCGTGAGGGCGGTCACCCGGCGCATGACGTCCTTGCAGAAGGCGCCCACCCCGTCGGGGTCGTCGATGAACTGGTTCGGCTTGACGCAGAACGTCGTGAACCCCTGCTCCAGTTGTTCCGGCAGGGAGGCGAGGGCCGCCCCGACGTCCGCCGGGGAGTGGTCGTCGGGGAAGACCGCCTGGGTGCCGCCGATCATCTCCAGCTCGGTGATGTCCCGGCCGGCCGTGGCCATGGCCTCCTTCAGCGCCTGGATGTCCTGCGGCGTGGGCCGGCCGAGCGGGTGGAAGCCGTGGCCGTACCGGACCAGGCGGCGCAGCACGGGGCCGTGCAGCCGCTGCCCGCCGAACCACAGCCGGGGCCCCTCGGGCCGGTACGCCTTGGGCTCGAAGTAGACGTCTTGGAACGGGTAGTGCTCGCTGTCGTGGGAGATCGGTGACGGTCCCCACGCCTTCGCCCAGACGGCGAGGTGCTCGTCGAGCAGGCGCCCCCGGCTGCCGAAGGGCACGCCGAGCGCGTCGTACTCGTCCTTGCTCCAGCTCACCGTGGGCTGCACCAGCAGCCGTCCCTCGCTGATGAGGTCGAGGGTGCCGAGTTCCCTGGCCATCAGCAGGGGGTGGCGCAGCGGGGCGAGCACCGCGGCGGCGGCGAGCCGCAGGCGCTCGGTGACGGAGGCGATCGCGGCGAGCAGGAGCAGGGAGTTCGGCCAGGGGGTGTACGGGTCCTGGTTGCCCGGGAGGGCGTAGTCGCGGGGGTTGCCCATGATGCCGGCGGCCCCGGCGTCCGGGCCCAGCACGATGTGCTCGCTGACCATGACGGAGTCGAACCCGGCGTCCTCCGCCTCGCGGGCCCACCGTACGGCGGTGGGCAGATCGGCCCGGCCGCCCGTCAGTGTCCAGTTCTCGCTCAGCACGAGCAGCATGCGTGGTGCGGCGCCCATGACACCCCCAAGTTCATTTGATTCCAAACAAGATAAGGAGGCCGAGATTCCCGGGTCAATACCTGTCCGGGTGGATAATTGCGCTCCTGCGGCGCCGCCACTGCCGTCTCCGGCTCGGCGCTGCATCCGCCCCCGGCCGGGCACTGCGTCCGCGTCCCCGGCCCGGCGCCTCACCCGTCCCCCACCCGGCGCCGTAATTCGATTGCGTGGGCGGGGCGCCCGGCCCCACGCTCTGCCCATGTACATCACCGATGCCCTCCTGCCGCCGACCTCCGCCGCCGCTCGTCCGGTGCGGGGCCGGCAGCAGTCCGGCCGACCGTGGGGACCGACACCGCCCCGGTCATGACGGCCGCGCTCGTCGCGGGGCTCCTCGCGGGCTACGGCATCGCCGTCCCCGTCGGAGCGGTCGCGACCTATCTGGTCTCCCTCACCGCCCGTACGTCCCTGCGCACCGGCGTGTGCGCCGCCCTCGGTGTCGCGACCGCCGACGGGCTCTACGCCCTGGTCGCCGCTCTCGGCGGTACGGCGCTCGCGGTCGCCCTCCAGCCCGTGCTGGTGCCGTTGCGCTGGGCGTCCGCCCTGGTGCTCCTCGCGCTCGCGGTGCGCGGCGCGGTCACGGCGCTGCGCCAGTACCGCGCCCGGCGGCTGCCCGGCCGGCAGCAACGGGACCCGGTGGGCCCGGCACGCGCGTACACCGCGCTCCTCGGGATCACCCTCCTGAACCCCACCACCGTCGTGTACTTCGCCGCGCTCGTCCTGGGCAGCCGCGCCGCCGAGGCCGTACGCCCGCTGGAGCAGGCGGTGTTCGTCCTCGCCGCGTTCCTCGCCTCCGCGAGCTGGCAGCTGCTGCTCGCCGGTGGCGGTGCCCTGCTGGGCCGCGCGCTGACCGGGCACCGGGGACGGCTGGCGACGGGGCTCGTGTCGAGTGCCGTCATCGCGGTGCTGGCGGCCGGCATGCTGCTGCCGTCCTGAACACCGGGTGGTCCGGGCGCGGGAACCCTCTCCGCGCCAGGACCACCCGGTGAGGATGAAAACGGCGGGGGCGTGTGTTGAAGACGGGGCGGTATCCGGACCCGACAGGAAGGGACTGTTGCCCCATGCCTCTTGAAGGCGAGTATGTGCCGAGCCCCACGCAATGGGTGCGCGACCAGGTGGAGTTGTACGAGAGCTCGGGCGGCGCCGAGGGGACGACGCTGCTGGACACGGGGATGCCCGTCGTCATCCTCACCACCCGCGGCGCGAAGAGCGGCAAGATCCGCAAGACTCCGCTGATGCGTGTGGAGCACGACGGGCGGTACGCGGTCGTGGCCTCGCAGGGCGGCGCGCCCCAGCACCCCGTCTGGTACCACAACGTCACGTCCGACCCGCACGTGGAGCTCCAGGACGGCGCGACCCGGCAGGACATGACGGCCCGTGAGGTCACCGGGGACGAGAAGGCCCTGTGGTGGGAGCGCGCGGTCACCGCGTACCCGCCGTACGACGACTACCAGAAGAAGACCGACCGGGAGATACCGGTCTTCGTGCTGGAGCCGGCGACGGGCGCGTAGGCGAGGGGGCCCGGTTGAGGGGGCCCGGTTGAGGGGGAGAAAATTCCTCGGATCGACGCGCATGATCCCCCGGACGCCGGGCATCCGAGTCTCAGGCCCCGCCGCGTTCCCCCGTCGCGGCGGGGCTCTTCGCTGTCTTCTCGCCCTCCGCGGCCCGCTCCCCCGGCTCTGACCGCTCGACCTGCCGTGCCCGCCGGGCGGCGCGGGCGTCCGTCACGTCGAGGAAGATCTGTTCGGCCTCGGGGACGATGTGGGCGATGGAGCGCTTGATGCGTACGGCGACCTCCTCGACCCGTTCGCTGTCGAGGCCGGGGACGAGGTCCACGCGGGCGGCCACCAGGGTGGAGTCCAGGCCGAGCTCCATGGTGAGCAGGGCCTCGACGCTGTCGATCTCGGGCTGCGCCTCCAGCAGGGCACGGATCCTGTGGCTCGCGTCGGCGCCCGCCGCGCGTCCGATGAGCTGATCGCGGGCGTCCCGGCCGAGCCAGAACGCCACGTACATGAGGAGGGCGCCGATACCGAACGAGGCGAGCGCCTCCCAGAGCGCCTGCCCTGTCACCATGTGCAGGGCCATCCCGGCCATCGCGAGGGTCACGCCGAGGACGGCGGTGCCGTCCTCGGCGACGACCGTCCGCAGCGCCGGGTCCCGCAGGCCGCCCGCGCCGCCCTGCGCGCGCACCTGGTGCAGGGCGGCGCGGGCGGCCT
>NZ_LIQX01000285.1:0-6742 GCF_001418475.1 Streptomyces ossamyceticus
CCCGGCCCTCGTCGATCACGCCCGCAAGGTCGCCGACGACCACCGCGTCCGCACCGGCAGCGCCATCGACACCGCCACCCTGCGCGCCCGCCTCGGCATCCCCGAAGACCTCGCCGGCGCCATCGTCGCCCAACTCGCCTGACAGACAAGGAGGTTCACCCATGCCCCGCCGCCCGAACACCTTCTACGACGTGATCCGCATCGGTCCCGTCAAGGTCGGCTCCTTCTACAACGGACGCGGCCAGACCAAGCACACCGCCGCGTGCACCGCCCCGAAGTGCGGCTTCTCCACCGAACACGGCGACCGGTCGGCGGCCGAACTCGCCGCCCGTACCCACCGCTGCACGGCCTGAGAGGAGGTGCCCCGATGCGACTGCCGGACGAACAGCGCCGCGCCGGACACATCCCCGCCGACCTGTACCGGCAGATCCCGCCAGGCACCGACGTGCGCAGAGTCGTGATCGTGCAGGAAGCCCCACGCAACTACACCGGCCCGATCCTGCTCACCCTCGCCATCACCACCGGCTCCGTCGTCGTGCTGCTGATGATCGCGTACGTCGTCCCGATCGTCGCCGCCTCGGCGGTCTCGGTCCTCTCGGCCACCTGCGGCATCACCTACACGATCAACCGCACCGCCAAGCACAAACGCCCTTCGCGCTCGCTCGGCAAGTAATGCCCTCCGGGGCGGCCTCAACCGCCAAGTATCCGCCGCCCCGGACGGCTCCACCCATCCAGATCCAACGGACCCGAAAGGGAAGCCCCATCATGCCCCAGCACGCCTCGAACACGCCCGTCTGCTGTGCCTGCGACGGCTTCGCCACCGCCGCCATCACCACCGGCGCCCGCCACCGCAACGGCTCCCGCGCCACCCTCACTGTCGCCTGCCCGGCCTGCAAGGGCACCGGCCACACCGCCCGCGCGCACGCCTCCGTCAAGGCCGGGAGGTGACCGGGATGTTCCGCAAACTGCCTGCCGACCTCACTCCCACCGAGGACAGCCCCGGCCTGCGCGTCAAGGCCAGCACCAAGTACCTCAGCTCCCAGGGCGACTACGTGTGCGGCGGCTGCGGCGCCGAGGACCACGCCAACGGCGACAACGACGTCCAGGCCCTCGTCCAGGACTACACCGACAACCACGGCCCCGCCCACCGCAAGGGGGGCAAGTGATGACCGCCTCGCTGCGGGTCCTGGACCTGTACTCCTGCTCGGGCGGTGCCGGCTGGGGCTACCACCTCGCCGGGTTCGCGGTCGACGGCTGCGACATCGCCGACCGCCCCCGCTACCCCTTCGCCTACCACCGGGGCGACGCGCTCGAATACCTCGCCCACCTGATCGACACCGGCGAGATCGAGCGGTACAGCCTCGTGCACGCCTCCCCGCCCTGCCAGGCCGGCTGCGCCCTGACCGTGGGCACCAACACCTCTCAGGGCTGGGGCGGCGCCCACAGCGACCTCGTCGCGCCCACACGGGACCTGCTCGACCGCACCGGCCTGCCCTACGTGATCGAGCAACCCAACGGCCGGGCCCAGATCCGTAAAGACCTGTCCCTGTGCGGGGTGATGTTCGGCCTCGGCGTCCTGCGTCACCGCAACTTCGAACTCGGCCGCTGGTCCACGGCCCGGCCCAAGCACGTCAAGCACGACGGCTACGTCCGGGGCCACCGTCACGGCGTCCACCGCGACGGCCCCTACGTGGCCGCCTACGGCAACGGCGGCGGCAAGGCCACCGTCCCGGAGATGCAGCACGCCATGGGCATCACGTGGACCGACGTGCGCGAGGAACTCACCGAAGCGATCCCGCCCGCCTACACGAAGTGGATCGGCACTGCCTTCCTGAACGCCCGCCAGGAGGTGTTGGTGTGACCGACACCGCCACCCCGGCGGGTCTCGACCCGGCCACCCTCGCCGACGTGCTGAGGGTGGCCGGCTCGGCCGACTTCGACCGCTGGCAGGAACAGATCCGCCGCACCGGCGGCTGCTCCGACCCCATCCGACTGATGGGCGGCACGAAGACGATCGACCCCGCCACAAAGACCGTCCTGCACTACTACAACACCGACGAGGAACCGGGCGGCATGCTCCGCATCGCCTGCGGCAACCGCCGCGCCTCACGCTGCCCGGCCTGCGCCTGGACCTACGCCGGCGACACCTACCACCTCATCCGCGCCGGACTCACCGGCGACCCCGCCAAGGGCACCCCACACACCATCCGGGATCACCCCCGCGTCTTCGCCACGCTCACCGCGCCCTCGTTCGGTCCGGTCCACAACCGTCCCGGCAACCGGCCCTGCCGCTGCGGTACGCGCCACGGCGAGGACGCGCCAGAACTCGGCACCCCGCTCGACCCGGCCTCGTACGACTACGCGGGCGCGGTGCTGTGGAACAACCACGCCTCCGACCTGTGGCGCTACTTCACGATCTACCTCCGCCGAGAGATCGCCCGCCGCGCCGGGCTTACACAGAAGGACGCCCGCGAACAGTCCCGCGTCTCCTTCGGCAAGGTCGCCGAATACCAGAAGCGCGGCGCCGTGCACTTCCACGCCGTGATCCGCTTCGACGGCCCCGACGGGCCCGACAGCCCGCCGCCGGCGTGGGCCACCCTCGAACTCCTCACCGACGCCATCCGCGCTGCCGCTGCCCGCGTCGCTGTCGACGTACCGCCGGCAGGCGACCAACCCGCCCGCACCCTGCGCTGGGGCACCCAACTCGACGTGCAGCCGATCGGCGCCTTCGGCGACGGCGAAGACATCACCGAGCAGGCCGTTGCCTCCTACGTCGCCAAGTACGCCACCAAGGCAGCCGAGACCACCGGCACCGTCGACCGCCGCATCGGCAACAAAGAAGCCCTCGCCCTGCTCGACGTGCCCGACCACCCCGCCCGACTCATCGCCGCCTGCCTCGACCTCCACGCCCTCTACCCGGACCGCAAGCTCCGCGACTGGGCCCACATGCTCGGCTTCCGCGGCCACTTCTCCACCAAGTCCCGCCGCTACTCCACCACCCTCGGCGCCCTCCGCCAGACCCGAGCCGACTACCGCGCAGCACAACAACGCGCCGCCCTCGGCCTGCCCGACCCCGACGAGAACCCGGAGGCAACCACGCTCACGCTCGCCCACTGGACCTACGCCGGCCACGGCCACACCCCCGGCGAATCCTGGCTCGCCGCCAACATCCGCCGGGACATCCAACAGAACCGCGAAATCGCACGTGAAGAGCTGCTCGACGAGACAGGGGAGGGATGAACATGGCTGATCGTCTGCTGAACGTCGCTGAGGTCGCCGTACGGCTCGGGACCTGGGAGGAGAGCGGGGAACGCTTCCCGCGTCGCCTGATCGAGGAACGCCGGATCGCCTTCGTCAAGGTCGGCCGGTATGTCCGTATCCCCGAGAGCGTGGTTGACGCCTACATCGCGGCCAACACGGTGCAGCCTCGTCGGCGCGGTTCCCACCTTCGGGGGGTGGCTGCCTGATGGCCGGCAAGCGTCGACAGTTCGGCCGTGTCCGCAAGCTCCCGTCCGGTCGCTACCAGGCTCGCTACGTCGGTCCTGACGGCCTTCTGCGGCCGGCCCCGGAGACCTTCCGGACCAAGAAGGACGCGGATGCCTGGTTGGCCGACAAGCAGACCGAGATGCGGCGCGGCGACTGGCACGACCCGGATGCCGGGAAGATCCCGTTCGGTGAGTACGCCGCTGCCTGGATCATGGAACGGGAGCTGACCACCACCACGCGTCAGCTCTACGGCTCGCTCCTGCGGCATCACCTCGAACCCGCCTTCGGGGCGGTCAACGTTGCTGAGATCTCGCCACCGCTCGTGCGTCGCTGGCGTGCCGAGAAGCTCGCCGGCGGTACTGGTCCGACCACGGTTGCCAAGGCGTACGCCCTGCTTCGCGCGATCATGGGTACGGCCGTCGCTGACCTGCTGATCCGCCGCAATCCGTGCACGATCAAGGGCGCCAGCACGGTGAACACCCCGGAGCGCCCGACGGCGACCGTGCAGGAGGTCTACGACCTCGCCGAAGCGATCCAGCCCCGCTATCGCGTGCTCGTGCTCATGGCCGGCTTCCTCGGCCTGCGGTGGGGTGAACTGATTGGACTGCACCGCCGAGACGTCGACCTCGACCACGGCGCCGTACGAGTCCGCCGCGCGGTCGCCGAACTGAACAACGGGCAGCGGGAGATCAAGGCGCCCAAGAGCGCGGCCGGCAAGCGCACCGTGGCTATCCCGGCTGCGATCATCCCCGACCTCCGCGTGCACCTGGAGCTGTACGCCGAACATGGTGCGGACGGTCGGGTGTTCGTCGGCGCCAAGGGAGCGACTCCCCGCCGTAACCACTTCAACCGGCTGTGGCGCAAGGCGTGTTCGGATGCTGGGATCAAGGGGCTGCACTTCCATGATCTGCGCCACACCGGCAACACCCTGGCCGCGTCGACCGGGGCGAGCACGCGTGAGCTGATGGCCCGGATGGGTCACAGCACCGCCCGTGCCGCGCTGATCTATCAGCACGCCAGTGCCGACCGTGACCGGCTGATCGCCGATGCCGTGAGCGGGCTCGTCGACAAGGCGCGCAAGAGGTCCCGCAAGGCCAAGAAAAAGCAAGATCGAAGGCCCAAGGGGCACGAGGGGGACACGGCGGGCTGATCGGGGCTCCTGGAAACGATCAGGGCCAGGCGGAGGAATGATCCTCTGACCTGGCCCTGAGCCGTATGGAGCGGGCGACGGGAATCGAACCCGCGTAGCTAGTTTGGAAGACTAGGGCTCTACCATTGAGCTACGCCCGCACAGGTCGCGCCGCAGGTCGGGAGACCGCGGCACTGAAGGCATCGTAGCGGGTCGGGCGCCCTCGCCGCACACCCCTTCCGGCCGCCCCGCGCGCCCGCCCGCGCACGCGCCCGCGCACTCGGCAAATACGGCGGCTCCCCTGGCCCGGGACATGTACCCTACGTGTCGCACCAGACGGGGTGTGGCGCAGCTTGGTAGCGCGTCCGCTTTGGGAGCGGAAGGCCGTGGGTTCAAATCCCGCCACCCCGACCACCAGCCGGAACCCGCCGGGCCGACCGGCCGGGGCCTGCCAGGGCACGACCCGCGGGGCACCCGGTGTCTCAAGATCACCTTTTGGGGCGTGTACCGCCTGCGGTTACTATGCAAGCTGCGCGCCCGTGTGTCTGCACTCTCACGTCTCTCAAGGGCCGCGAATCCGCTGAGGCTCTGCCGGATCCGGCAGGGGACCCAGTAGAACCCCCAAGAAGTCAGCCACAAGGAGACCGAACCGTGAAGAGCGCCGTGGAGACCCTGAACCCGACTCGGGTTCGGCTCACTGTCGAGGTGCCCTTCGAGGAGCTCAAGGACAGCCTCGACGCGGCGTACAAGAAGATCAACCAGCAGGTCACGGTGAAGGGCTTCCGCAAGGGCAAGATCCCGGCCCGGGTCATCGACCAGCGGTTCGGTCGCGGCGCCGTGCTGGAGGAGGCTGTCAACGACGCGCTTCCGAAGCTCTACACCGAGGCGGTCAACGAGGCCGAACTCAACGTCCTCGGCCAGCCCGAGGTCGACATCACGGAGCTGAAGGACGGCGAGACGCTGAACTTCACCGCCGAGGTCGACATCCGCCCGACCATCGAGATCCCGGACTTCTCCGGCATCGAGGTCGAGGTCGACGCCGTCGAGGTCACCGACGAGGACATCGACAAGGCGGTCGAGCAGCTCCGCGAGCGCTTCGCCTCGACCTCCCCGGTCGAGCGGGCCGCCGAGGACGGCGACGTCGTCACGATCGACCTGCAGGCCAAGGTCGACGACGAGGTCCTGGAGGACGGCGTCGCCGAGGGCGTCTCCTACACGATCGGCTCGGGCGAGCTGCTCGACGGCATCGACGACGCCGTGAAGGGCCTGGAGGCCGGGGCCGAGGCCACGTTCACCTCCGAGCTGAAGGGCGGCTCGGCGGCGGGCAAGGAGGCCGAGGTCACCGTCAAGGTCACCCAGGTCGCCGCCCGTGAGCTGCCGGAGCTGGACGACGAGTTCGCTCAGCTCGCCTCCGAGTTCGACACCCTCGAGGAGCTGCGCGCGGACAGCCGCAAGCGCCTGGAGAACATGAAGCAGTACGACCAGGCCACGCAGGCCCAGGAGCGTGTCCTGGAGAAGCTGCTGGAGCTCGTCGAGGTGCCCGTCCCCGAGAAGCTGCTCGAGGACGAGATCAACACCCGCAAGCACAACCTGGAGCACCACCAGCTCGGCCAGATGGGCCTCGACCTCGAGAAGTACCTCGAGATCCAGGGCAAGACGGTCGAGGAGTTCGACGCCGAGACCAAGGAAGCGGCCGTCAAGGGCATCAAGACCCAGTTCGTCCTCGACGAGCTGGTCGCCAAGGAGAAGCTGAACGTCAACCAGGAGGAGCTCACCGAGCACCTCATGCGGCGTGCGGCATCCTCCGGCATGTCCCCCGACCAGTTCGCCCAGGCCGTCGTCCAGAACAACCAGGTCCAGCTCCTGGTCGGCGAGGTCGCCCGCGGCAAGGCCCTGGCCCTGGTCGTCGAGGCGTCCACGGTCAAGGACACCAACGGCGAGCTCGTCGACCTCGACGACGAGGACGAGGACGAGACCGCGGAGGGCTCCGCCGAGACCGCGGAGGAGGCCCCGGCCGCCGCCGAGGCCGAGGAGAAGGCCCCCGAGGCCTGATCGCTCCGCTCACAGCTCCATGACGGGCCCCCGGATCACTTGTGACCCGGGGGCCCGTCGGTCTACCCAGGGGCG
>NZ_LIQX01000285.1:6788-10849 GCF_001418475.1 Streptomyces ossamyceticus
GGGGCGGGCAGGGGGTGACACGGCGCCCTGTTCCCCCAGCGGAGCGCATGCGCTGACAGCGAACAGTTCCCTTTGCGGGATTCCCCGGCGGAGCCTCCGCGTTAGGGTCCATGAATACGGGGCCGGAGCACTCGGCGAAACCGCCGCCAGGCCCCCGCAGGGAAACGTGAGACGGCCCGGCGCCGTCGTAAGACGAGCAGGTGGATACGTGACGAATCTGATGCCCTCCGCCGCCGGCGAACCTTCCATCGGCGGTGGCCTCGGCGACCATGTCTACAACCGGCTGCTCAACGAGCGGATCATCTTCCTCGGCCAGCCGGTCGACGACGACATCGCGAACAAGATCACCGCACAGCTGCTGCTCCTTGCCGCCGACCCGGACAAGGACATTTACCTGTACATCAACAGCCCGGGCGGTTCGATCACGGCCGGCATGGCGATCTACGACACCATGCAGTACATCAAGAACGACGTGGTGACCATCGCCATGGGCCTCGCGGCCTCGATGGGTCAGTTCCTCCTCAGCGCGGGCACCCCCGGCAAGCGCTTCGCGCTGCCGAACGCCGAGATCCTGATCCACCAGCCCTCCGCCGGCCTCGCCGGCTCGGCCTCGGACATCAAGATCCACGCCGAGCGGCTGCTGCACACCAAGAAGCGCATGGCCGAGCTCACGTCGCAGCACACCGGCCAGTCGGTCGAGCAGATCACCCGCGACTCGGACCGCGACCGCTGGTTCGACGCCTTCGAGGCCAAGGAGTACGGCCTCATCGACGACGTCATCGCCACGGCCGCCGGCATGCCGGGCGGCGGCGGCACCGGGGCCGGGCAGGCGTAACGGCACCCGCCGCGCCGCGCGTCGCCGTACGCGAGCCCGGCCGCGTCCGGACGCCGCAGGAGCCCGTAGGAGGGCCTGCGGCGGAAGGAGCGGCTCCGGGCCCCGTACGGGGCGTACAGCGGCCGTACGACGGCCGTCACGGACGTACGACGGCGCGCAGCCCGGCGGCAGCCGACCCGCACCCCCCGAAAGCCCCAGCCGACCGCCTCAGCCCCTCTCAGGCTTCCAGGAGACCCACAGTGAACGACTTTCCCGGCCGCGACCTCTACGACCGTGCGAGCTCCCAGTACACCGGCCCCACGGCCGAGTCCCGCTATGTGATCCCGCGCTTCGTCGAGCGCACCTCGCAGGGCATCCGCGAGTACGACCCGTACGCCAAGCTCTTCGAGGAGCGGGTGATCTTCCTCGGTGTCCAGATCGACGACGCCTCCGCCAACGACGTCATGGCGCAGCTGCTGTGCCTGGAGTCGATGGACCCCGACCGTGACATCTCGGTCTACATCAACAGCCCCGGCGGCTCGTTCACGGCGCTCACCGCGATCTACGACACGATGCAGTTCGTGAAGCCGGACATCCAGACGGTCTGCATGGGCCAGGCGGCCTCCGCCGCGGCGATCCTGCTGGCCGCCGGTACGCCCGGCAAGCGCATGGCGCTGCCGAACGCGCGCGTGCTGATCCACCAGCCGTACAGTGAGACCGGCCGCGGTCAGGTCTCCGACCTGGAGATCGCCGCCAACGAGATCCTCCGGATGCGTGCGCAGCTGGAGGAGATGCTGGCCAAGCACTCCACCACGCCGATCGAGAAGATCCGCGAGGACATCGAGCGCGACAAGATCCTCACGGCCGAGGACGCGCTCTCGTACGGCCTGATCGACCAGATCATCTCTACGCGGAAGATGAACAACAACAGCGTCCGCTGACGGCGGAAAGCCTGTATTGTTCGCCGCCCCTTGGCATGGTTGGCACCGTTTGACCCAGTGCACGACAAGGTGCACGCCAAAGCGAACCGTGCCAAGGGGGGCCCGAACGGGGGGCCCGGCAAGGTACCGTCGACATAAGGCAGCACCAGGAGCCGCTGGATTCCAATCGTCCAGGCGTCTCCCAGGCGAAGGGGAAGCACACCGTGGCACGCATCGGTGACGGCGGCGATCTGCTCAAGTGCTCGTTCTGCGGCAAGAGCCAGAAGCAGGTCAAGAAGCTCATCGCAGGGCCCGGTGTGTACATCTGCGACGAGTGCATCGACCTCTGCAACGAGATCATCGAGGAAGAACTCGCGGAGACCAGCGAGGTCCGCTGGGAGGAACTCCCGAAGCCGCGCGAGATCTACGAGTTCCTCGAGGGGTACGTGGTCGGCCAGGAGGCCGCCAAGAAGGCCCTGTCGGTCGCGGTGTACAACCACTACAAGCGCGTCCAGGCCGGGGAGAACGGCGGCGGCCAAAGCCGCGAGGACGCCATCGAGTTGGCGAAGTCCAACATCCTGCTGCTCGGCCCCACCGGCTCCGGCAAGACCCTGCTCGCCCAGACGCTGGCCCGCATGCTGAACGTCCCGTTCGCCATCGCGGACGCGACGGCGCTGACGGAGGCCGGCTATGTGGGCGAGGACGTCGAGAACATCCTCCTGAAGCTCATCCAGGCGGCCGACTACGACGTCAAGAAGGCCGAGACCGGGATCATCTACATCGATGAGATCGACAAGGTCGCGCGGAAGAGCGAGAACCCGTCGATCACGCGGGACGTGAGCGGCGAGGGTGTGCAGCAGGCCCTGCTCAAGATCCTTGAGGGCACCACCGCCTCGGTCCCGCCGCAGGGCGGTCGCAAGCACCCGCACCAGGAATTCATCCAGATCGACACGACGAACGTCCTGTTCATCGTGGGCGGCGCGTTCGCCGGCCTGGAGAAGATCATCGAGTCGCGGGCGGGTGCCAAGGGCATCGGATTCGGCGCGACGATCCGCTCGAAGCGGGAGCTGGAGTCGAAGGACCAATTCGAGGACGTCATGCCCGAGGACCTCGTCAAGTTCGGCATGATCCCCGAGTTCATCGGCCGCCTCCCGGTCATCACCTCGGTCCACAACCTGGACCGGGAAGCCCTCCTCCAGATCCTGGTGGAGCCCCGCAACGCTCTGGTGAAGCAGTACCAGCGCCTCTTCGAACTCGACGGTGTGGAGCTCGACTTCGAGCGTGAGGCCCTGGAGGCCATTGCCGACCAGGCCATCCTCCGCCAGACGGGCGCGCGCGGCCTGCGCGCCATCATGGAGGAGGTCCTGATGTCGGTCATGTACGAGGTTCCGTCCCGCAAGGACGTGGCCCGCGTGGTCATCACGGCGGACGTGGTCCACTCCAACGTCAACCCGACCCTGATCCCCCGCGACGCGCGGGGCCGGGGCTCGGGCGAGCAGAAGACGGCGTAACTCGTCGGCTGCGTACGCACGTTGAAGGGGCCCCGGTCAAGTGACCGGGGCCCCTTCAACGCTGGGGTACGGAATCAAGCCGCGACGCGAACTTCCTTGCGAAGCTTGGCGGTGATATCGGCCACCTCTTCAGCAGTGGAGGCCTTGCCCGCCGCGATGTCCGAGTACTCCATGGGCATGGCGAAGCCGAGCGTGCTGTAGTCGCCCCACAGGCAGTACACGATGTTGATCTCCTTGGGCATGCCCGATGACGTGTCCTTGGAGTTGTCGACCGTGGCTTCCTGGCACTTCAGGACGGCGCCGTCGAGGGACTCGGGCGTGTACTCCTTCGGGCTGCCCTTGAAGGTCACCGCCCCGTCGCTCTCCTTCTGCACGTCCTTCCGCATGAAGACGAAGAACGCGTCGACCGCCTTCTCCGGATCCTCGATCTCACCGTAGAGGCCACCGAACGTAAGCGCCTTGCCGCCCAGCGGGTTGGACTCGTTCTTCACCTCGTAGTTGGCACCGACGTCCTTGGCGTTCTTGATGCCCGTGGCGGTCTCGGCCTGCTTGAGCTCCTCGTCGGTCATGCCGTCGCCGCCGCCCGAGGACTTCTTGTACTCGCCGAGCACCGACGCCGGCGTCGTCAGCTTGTGCGGGCCGTCGTCCGCGATGTCGCTGCTGCCGCCGCCGAAGACGAAGTACGCGCCGACCGCGACCGCCGCGACCACGGCGACCGCGCCCAGGATGATGCCGACCTTCTTGCCGCCACCGCCGGGGGCCGCGGGGGGCTGGGGCACCGTCGGGTAGCCCGGCTGGCCGCCGTAGGGGGCCTGC
>NZ_LIQX01000286.1 GCF_001418475.1 Streptomyces ossamyceticus
CCAAGGCCCCGGCCCCCGACACCGCCCGCTTCTCCCTCGCAGAGACCCCCCACGAACGCGACGAGCGCTACGCCACGTACGTCCTCGGCCTCACCACCGCAGTGGTCACGGTCATCGCCGGCACGGCCGTCGTGCTCCGCGATCTACGCCGCCGCAGGCACCGGGGGACCGACGCGTGAGCCGATCCGCCGGGCCCGACGCGCATCGAGCACCGGGCCCGGTGGACCCCGGAGGCAGGAGAGGCCTCGACCCCTTAACCCCTTGCCTCACCGAGGTGGTCGAGCCCGCCGTTGTGAGGGGTCGGCTCCAGGTCGAACTCCCCGTCCCGCGCACCGAGCACGAAGGCACGCCACTCGGCTTCGGTGTACCGCAGGACGGTGTCCGGGTCGAGGGAGGACCTCATGGCCACGGCCCCCCCGGGCAGGTAGGCGATCTCCACCCGCTCGTCGTGCTCCTCGGTGCCGGGCGCGCTGTGCCACTCCACGCCCGAGATGTCGAGCGCGTACAACTCGTCCTTCTCGCGCTCCTTGCGTTCCCTGAGTGCCTTCTCGGCGTCCTTGTCCAGCCCAGCGGCCATGACAGCGCGGTCCCTTCCCGACGTACGAACCAACTACGGACTCACAGTACTTGCGCGGTGACACATCTGTGACCGACAGACGGAACAGGAACGCGTCACACTCCGCAATTCGCACCTCCATCCTCGCCTGAACTGGCCTGTCGCGACTTTGCAGTTGGAAGCATCACGTCAAGTGACTAAAGTGGCATGCGGTATCACATGCGAAATCACGTGGGTGGTACGGCACGGGGGCGGTGTAACGCTGTGGCCGCGCGTCGCGTGGCGTTCGCGGTGATTCTTGCCCGCCTGGACCATCTGGGCGTCCGGCCTCGATGGACGCGTCGCGGCGGCGATGCCGCCGTCACTTCAAGAGGAGGGTGGAGAACCTGTGAGTGACATCTCGGCGGACCAGAAACGCGAGAACGACCAACTCATCGCGCTCGCCAACAAGATCCAGAACTTCCACGTCGAGGTGAGCCGTCGTGTGACCTCGCTCAACACCGTCGTGGACATGATTCAGGGCGGCTGGCAGGGCGCGGCGAGCCAGGAGTACGACAGGGTGCAGCGCGAGGTGAACGTCCACCTCAAGAAGCTCCAGGACAACCTCGTCGACCTGGAAGAGGTCATGCGCATGGCCGTCAACGGGTTCGAGGAGCACGAGCAGGAGCGCATCGCGGAAATCCGGAAGGTGGACAACTCCGCGGAGTCCCAGACCCAGGCCGACGCCAGCATGCACGGGCAGACCTACACCACCCGCAACAGCATCACCAGCCTCGCCTGAGCCACGGAGGAGACCCACGATGAGCACCGGATTCGACCGCACAGCGATCAGCTACGCCACGGTCACCCAGGCGGCGAGCGACGTCCGTAAGACCGCCACGGACCTCACGCAGGAACTCGAAGTCCTCATGCAGGAGGTCAAGCGCGTCGCCGAGACCTGGGAGGGTGAGGCGAAGACGGCGTACGGAGACATCCAGCGCAAGAACACCACCGAGATGCAGGCCATGGCCCAGCAGCTCAACGTCATCGCCAGCCTCCTGGACAGGTCGGTCATCGGCTACCAGGGCACGGACCTGGACGGCGCGAAGCGCATCCGCATGCTGATGGGCTGACCCAGCCAGACCAAGGGGGAGGCGACGCAGACGGCCGCCTCCCCCTTTCGCGCATCTGGTACAAACTTCATCAGGAGCGCCTGATTGCGCCGCAGCTAAAGTCAATCTGCAAGGGCGATTCGCTCGCGGGTGCAGTCGTCGCGGCGCTGTTCCTGACCGCGTGCGGCGTTGATGGCCACGACATCACACCTGACCCCAGTCTCACAGCGAAGAACGCGTGTGAGGGCCTGCCGCCAGCGGCGGCATCAGCTCTGGAAGGCATCACGGGGCAGCCGCATACAAATCCCATTGGAACCCTTAGATCAGCGTGCTCTTCGAGGAGCCGCCGACACTTCCGCCACGCGATGAGGGTCTGCTGACAAGGCTCCGGCGTAGTTGGGAGACATACGGTTCGTGATGATCTGTCAGCTCAGATGGCGTGATGCGCAGTCTCCGATAAAGGCTGACCGCAGGCAGTGGGCCCTGGTCGTCCACCGCCCGCCTACGCATGGCGCGTCGCCGCCAGTCCTTGGTCTGTGTGACCGGATGCGACGTGTTCCGGCCGTGGTCGGCCCTGGGGTCGGGCGTCCGTCCGGTCGCCGCTCGACCGGCCCCTTCGCCCAACCTGGCCGGGGCGAGGTCACTGCTGGCGGTCGGCGAGTGGATCGCCAACGCCCCGCCACAGGTGCTGCAAGCTGTCGGCACGCGTCCCGATCCGCTGCTTCCAAGCGGCTGCTGCCTGCGGAATCGACGGTCCGCCGACTGCTGACGTACCTGCGCCCGCCGGCATGGGCCGATCGAGGCACTCAACCGCATCGCGGCTGTGCTGGGCATGCCGACCCTTGTCGACCTCGGCTACGAGAACGTCGGCGACGGCTTCCGCCACCCGGCCAAGAAACCGGCCGGAGGCGACTGACCGGGGCCCAGCGGACCTACAGCAAGGTCATTTGCAGCATCCACGGCGATCCACCCGATGGATCACCCTCAAATCGTTATGAGTTGGGCGAGGTAGAGGAAATTGGCGTGTTGACCGACCAGAATTCTGAAATCTCGCTGGGAAGTGGGGGCTTGCTTCCGTCATAGTCGGGAACACCGGACACTGGTCGCGGCGATGCTACCGAAGATTTCTTGACGCACGGGGTTGTGACCTCAAAGTGGGCCTGCCCTTGATATCCAAAGGACAATTGAATCTGGAACTTATCTGGCGTCAGGAAGAAAGTTGCCGGATTTGTGGTGCTCTTGTTCGCGGCGCGGTGAATGAATCCTTGTTTTTCCCAGTGCCGTTCCACAACGCCCAAAAAGGCACCCCTTCGCTCTGGGGAGATAATCGTTGTTACGGACACTCTCCGAGATACAGAGCAAGTCAAGTCCGTGAAGATCCCGTGCTCCCACTGCACTTGAGGTTTGATCGATTTTAGAGTCGCAGTTAGTAGCCTGTCGGCTTGTTCTGCTGCTTCTTGCATCGTCATCTCGGACACGTTTTCGCTTTCGTTACCTTTTTCGCTTAGCAGGCTACATCCAGTGGCGAGTGCAACGATCATCACCGTCAATCCGAGCCGTACTTTCATCGGTGATCCTCTCGGAGGATTGCGTCCGGATTTCCGGCAACAACATTGGCGATATTGTAGGCGGATATTCCATCTTTTTCTGGATTGAAATAATTGGAGTGAGCATCGAAAGCGTGAGGGATGGGAAACGGGCCATCGTCCGTTCGCATACGAATGGCGCCGAACTCTTCACTCACAGGGTCGGTGCCAAACCAGTTGTCGTCGTCGCCAGGGTCGCCCAGGTCTGAGCCCACGGCAAGGCCCACGCCCGCACCGACTGGCCCACCGACAACGAAGCCTGCGGCTGCCCCGAGAACTCCACCAGCAACCGAACCGCCGGACGGCGCGTGTGTGACGAGGTCATTTCCAGCTGCGCCGGTGAAGACATGCTCCTTGCTGACGCCAAGGTCTTCGGCCCGGTCCACGCCCACACCCGGGCTGCCGAGCAGGATGTAGTCATCGACGTCAGGCATGCCGCCTGGTTGCTGGCTGGCGGTACCCACGGTCAGAGAGCCGTACGAGTGGCCGATGGCTGTCACGTGGGGGTCGGTATTTTCATTCGTCGCTGCGATCCCGCTCATGAAATTTTGGTACGCGGGTGCACCTCTTTCGGCGTCGCCAGTGAAGCCTACATCGGCACCCAATGGCGCGTCATACCCGAGCCAAACTATTGAAGCGCTTGAAGGATCGACTCCTTGGGCTCCGATAGCAGTGTCTCGTGCGCGCTTCATTGTGCCGTCGGCGAACTCTCCATCCAGTTTCGTACTCAAGCCGGGAACATAGGCGGAGACATTTCTCGAAGTGTCAGGGTTGCCATATGAAACAATCGCTCTGCCTTGACCCTCGTCCCCAATGCCGAGAAGATACATCGGAGGTTCGCTTCCCACCCGAAGTTGCTCTTCGATCTTACGCAGACCATCGAGCTTGGTCTGCGCATCTTCACCACCCTGTGCTTCCAGCTTTCCCATGAGTTGCGGTAGATAGGTTCGATTTGCCTCATCACGGGCTACCGCTGGAATCCCATCCAGATTGCCGATCGTTTCGGGATATATTGCCATATAGGCGATCCGGTCATCCTTGCTGAGACCGTCCCACCATTCCTTCCTTTCTGCCGCCGATTTGTCAGTGGGAATGTCGTCCTTAAAAACGTCGTCGACTGCTCCGTGAACGGCCGAGGCGTCAGAGTTGACATCTGCCCATGTCGCATCGGTGACCTCAAGGCCTTCTGCGGCCTTCAGTTTGCTGACTGCCGCAGAATACTGCTCGTCAATGGAGTTCGCTTCACTCAGCGCAGTGGCGATCCTGTTTGCGATCCCTTGAGCGAGTGTCGCGTTCGGATTCATGGTGGCTGCGGCTGCTGTGGTCCGAAGAGCCCGGGAAAAGAAATCATCGGCGCCCGACACTATGTCACCGGGTAGTTCTGTGTCGCTGGAGGTGGCGGCCGGATAGCGCACCGAGCCATCATCGAACACTTCAAACTTCATACTCTCGGCCTCTGCGAGGGCGTCGAGCAGGCTGCGCTGTGGACCCGCCAGTTCTTCGGCCAGGCCATGTAGAGCAGCGCTAACCAAGCCGCATTCCGTATGGATGTACTGGTAGTTCCGCGTGAGTCGGCCCAGGCGTATGACAGCCTCGACCGCTGACAGGTTCTCTTGCGTGTCTGTCAGGGTGGCAACGATCTCGTTGTTGACTCGATCACGGGAAGCGTAGGCCTTCTCACTAATTTCAGACCATCCTCGGGCGGCCTCGACAAGCTCCGTCAGCTTGAGGTCCTTGAGTTCTTTTAGAGATAGCAAGGTTCTTAATTCCCGCCCGAAAACTGTGGTGCCGACATACGTTCACTGGCGATGGCTGACGTGAGTGTGGCCTCATTTTCTCCCTGGTCTCGAGCTACCTGACGCATTGGCGTATCAAGATTCTCACACTCGTCCCGGACTGCTTTCAAACGGCGATGCCATGAGTCACGGACGGCGTCCATGGCCAACACTGTTGCCAGTGTTTTTGTGCTTGCGGAAAAGGTGCTGCCCTCGCCGCCGAGTTGCGTCACGCCGGAAGCCGTGGTTGTGCGCAATTCAGTGAGCACCCTGGCGCCCTTTAGCCACGGGAAGTCGATAAAGATCATGCGTCCACCTGCATCCCCTGGACCCGGGTCGGCGGTCGCTGACGCACTGCTGTTGGTCGTGGCCTGAGCACGGGCTGACGACCACTCATCTTCGAAGGACACAGAGACCCCTTTGGTGACAACAGTTGCCTTGATTGAGCCGGTTGGTTCGACGCCTGCCGGGAGAGGACGTTAGGAGAGCGGGCCGGCTCCAGGAGGTTGCTGCCCGTACGGGGCGTTCGAAGACCCTGAAGGTGGGCCGAAGGCGGGGTAAGGGGGCTGGAGAGGTTGGTTGTGCGTGGGTGGCAGTGGCAGTGGCAGTGGCAGTGACTGAGCGGGCGGGACTGTGCCGCGCCCACGACGGCCACGGGCCACGAAGAAGCCGATCGCCGCGCCGAGGACAGCCGCGGCGCCGACACCCATGGCGATCCAGAGAAGCATGTTGTTCTGATCCGATTCGGAAGTGGTGGGGGCGGATTCGCTGGTCTTGTCCTGCTTATCGCCGACAGCATCACCGCCGGCCTTCGAAGCTTCGGGAGAAGGCAACGGAGCGGCTGACTTTTCGGCGGCGGCGAGATCCGGCAGCGGCCACTCATCGGCGGGCCCGGGGTCACCAGGGTTCTGCAGCGCGATGCGTGGACGGACAATGCCGTAACCGATGGCGTTGTTCCAGGTCCACTTCTTCTCGTTGCCCTTCATCGTGTTGATCAGGACACGCAGAACCTGGTTGTTTGTCCAGGTGGGGTGCTTTGACCAGATGAGGGCGGCGGAGGCGGAGGCGATCGCGGTGGCACCGCTGGTGCCGTTGCCGGTGCACACTTGCGTTCCACCACTGCATGCGGAGACCATTTTCTCGCCAGGCGCCGCAAGATCGATTTGCGGCCCCCATTGGGAGAACTCGCTTCGCTCGATGCTCTCGTCGATTGCGGCGACGGCCACAACCCCGGGCGTCGCTGCCGGGTACTCCAAGAAGTTGGACTTGTCGCCGCGGTTACCGGCCGCAGCGAATATCAGCTTTCCTTTCTTCAAGGCGTATCGCACGGCGGAGGCGAGTTCAGCAGTGCTGACGTTCTGCGTGCCTGAGTCATTGGCCCGCCCCATCGAGATATTGATGATCTGGGCTTTTGAGTCGGCTGCGTACCGAATCGACTCTGTCAGCTTTCTGGAATACTCAGCTCCGAGATCGACCTTCCCGTAATCTTCGGTGCTGTAGCGCATGCGAATAGGAAGGATTTTAGATCCTGGCGCCAGTCCATAGGAGCCGTTTAGTGTTCCTCGCGCGCCAGTTGCTGCAATGAGCGCAGCGATACCTGTTCCATGGTTGGCGATATCGGCGTGCTCGTCACCTGACTGCTTGGAGTAGTCTTTGCCGTCGAGGACTTGCCCCTTGAGGTCGGCCAGCGAGTCATCGACTCCGGAGTCGATGACGGCGACTGTGATGCCACGACCTGTGCTGACTTTCCACATCTCTTCGGCGTGCATGGCATCCAGGTGCCATTGTTTGGCCCGAACCGACTCGGCATGGGCTGGAGTCGAGGAAATTCCTACCAGCAGTAGGCCGAGAGAAACCGACACCGCTGATACGGGCCGCCGTGTTCGCATACTGCTGGATCCCATGTGCTTTCCTGTGTCCTTGGCGGGTCTGGGAAGTCAGTCCACTACTGGCGGCAGCGTGCGACGGTGGTTCTGCCATGTCTGCTCGTCCTCGCAGAGATAACCGGGGCGTTCCACGTCCTGATGGTTCCGCTGCGTGGACGATGCGTTGGCGGAGTTGCGCGTTAGGCCAGCGCCAGGCTGCGGCGATGTCCGCGCGTCGTCGGGCGTGTTGCCCGGACGGAGCAGCCCAGCACCTCCAGGTGTGAAGGGGCGGCTCGTCGCGCGGCTGGGTTGGCCAGGGCGACCTATGACGCCGCCGGTCTCCGATGCCATAGGTCGGCCTCCGACCGCGCTGCGTTGGCTGGCGTTTGCACCTGTGCTGCCCGGTATCCCCGGGGTGACGCCGCGCCCCATGGGCATCCGCCCTTGGGCGCTCTCTCCGCCGATGACGGTGCCCCGCGGGATGCCACCCACTCGGCCGGATGTGGGAGTGACGGGGCGCCCTCCCACGATTCCGCCCTCATGCGGAATGCGGGCCACCCCGCCGTTTACCGTGCCCTGTCCTGGGAGCAGCGCGGGACGTGAAGTTGAGGGAAGCCGTCCAGTAGCGGTCTGTCCCAGTCCGTTGCCACGACCGTTGAACGACGGCGGAACTCCCCCTGGCTGTACCTGGAGTGAGACTTCGGGTCGGGGCGTGGCTCCGTTGGAAACAGGTGTAGTCGGACCGTTGTGCAAACTCTCGGGCAGCGTGGCCAAACCGTCGATTCCCATCGAGACGGGTTGGGGCTGGCTGACGTGATCATTGCCTTGCCTCGGGCCGACTTGACGAGGATCTGTGGGGGAGCCGCTACTGCTGTAGCTGCGTCCCTCGGTGTGAGGAGAAGTGGTGGTTCTCGATGCTGAGGTGCCAGACGGGGTGACGGCGATGTACTCGGTGGGCTGCTGCCACTCGGCATGGCCCAATCGATCCGCCGGCGGCGAAAACGTAGGCGGCGTAACAGAATTAACCTGCGCCGCGGACTGCTGATAAGCCTGCGCCAGCTTCCGCATCTGCTGCACGGCCTCGTAACGAGCCGCGTCGATCCGCCCCTGGGCCGCCGTCGCGTCGGACTGGGCGGTCTGGGCCAGTTGCCGGGAGTCGGGGTCGTTGCGGGCCCCCGGCTCCTTCGTGGCGGCGAGGGACTTCTTTGCGGTGCGGAGTTCCGCCTGTGCGGCCGTGGTCTCGGAGGTGTCCGGCATGACCGCCTTCGCCTCCGCGATCGCCCGGGAGACGATGCCCATCCACCGGGACGCCACCTCGGCGTACTCCCCGAGGTGGAGCGTGGCGCTCGCGGTCTGCCCGCCCCACTCGCGGAACGTGTCGCCGGCCTCGCCCTGCCACTCCAGACCCTTGACGTATGTCATGAGATCGTCGCCGATCTTGGTGATCGTCGAGGCCGCCTTGGAGAGCTTCGCCGCGAGGTCGTAGGCGCCCTCAGAGTTGGCCGAGTCGAGCATCGCAGCGAGCTGCGCGTGGGTCATGGACTCGAAGTCGGTGTGCTGGGGCGTGGGCTGCTTCCGCTCGGGCTGCTCGCTCATTACAGGCCCTTCTCCCCTTCGCTGACCTCCGCTGCTTCCGCAGCCGGCTCTCCCTGCCGCGAGGCCTGCTGATTGCCCTGCTGAGTGCTTTGCTCCTCCGCCTTCGACCGGGCATACGGATCACGGTCGACGTCGTAGTACTTGTCGACCTCCGCGTTGACCTCCCGCATCCGCGCCTTGATGTCCTCGTCCAGGCTCTCGAAGCCCACCCGTGACGCGTGCACGGCCAGCCCTACCCCCTCGATCTGCGCGCTGAGCGCCTTGGAGAGGTTCTCCAACTCGTCGTGGACGATGGCGTACGACTCGTAGAGGAACTGTGCTTCCTTGAAGTCGGCGGAACCCAACTGGGCCCGGGTGAGGCGGTCCTGGCCGACCTTGTCGGGAGCCGCCTCGGACTTGTCCAGCTCGATCAGCAGGTTGTCGACACGCTTCTTGAACTGCTTCATGGCGTCGTGCTGGATGTCCAGCGCCATCTGCGGGTTCACGGCGTACAAGCTGTCGAAAGACTTGTCGGTGTCCGGAGCACCCCCGCCCCCGCCCATGCCCCCGTCCGAACTCACTTCAGCAGCCTCCCCGTGCTCCCCGTTCGCCTCGTTCACCCAAGTCAACCGAGGCTTCACTCAACAGTGTTGGTCGCTCTTCACCACTCTAATGGCGTTGCGGAAGCAAGCCCACCTGGATAAGAGGGGCTCCGCGCTTCCGTGACACGAAAGTGCCCCGCCCCGGAGGCATGGGCCGCGCCCGCACGTTGCCGAGGATGTCGCCCTCCATCGGGTCGCCGGACAGGACGAGCCCCTGGGCGCCGAGCTCCTTCACCCGCTGCATGAACGACTCGTACATGGAGCGCGAGGCCCCCGCCGCGTTGCGGGCGATGATGAACTTGACGCCCACGTCACGCGCGAAGGGCAGATGCTCGACGAGGACCGACAGCGGGTTCCCGGAGTTGGTGGCGACCAGCTCGTAGTCGTCGACGATGACGAACAGCTGCGGTCCGTTCCACCAGCTGCGGTCACGCAGCTGCTGCGGTGTGATGTCTGGCTTCGGCGCGCGCATCTCCATGAACTGCCGGATGGCGTCCATGTGGACGTTCATCGCGGACGCCATCGGCGCGTACTCCAGCAAATGCTCCTCGGAGACCGCCTCCAGCATCGTCCTGCGGTAGTCGCCGACGACGATCCGGGCCTCCGAGGGCGTGTAGCGCTCGGCGACCTGCTTCGCGATCAGACGCAGCAGGTTCGTTTTGCCCGACTCGCTCTCCCCGAAGACCAGGAAGAAGGGGTCCGTGTCGAAGTCGACGAAGACCGGTTCGAGGTTCGCCTCGTCGATGCCGATCGCGATGCCGTGCTGCGGGAACTCGAAGCCCTTGGGCAACTGGTCGGCCGGCAGCCTGCGGGGCAGCAGGCGGACCGTCGGCGCCGCAGGCCTCTGCCAGTTGCCCTTGACCGCCTGCACCAGCTGAGCCGTGGCGTCCGACAGGCCGTCCGCGTCCGACGAGGAGTCGATGCGCGGCAGCGCCGTCATGAAGTGCAGCTTCTCCGGCACCTGGCCACGGCCCGGCACACCCGGAGGTACGTTCGCCGCGACCCTGCGGTCGAACTCGGAGTCCATGACGTCACCCAGGCGCAGCTCCAGTCGGCCGAGGATCTGGTCCTTGAGCGCGGACCGCACCTCCATATAGCGCGAGGCGGAGAGGACGACGTGGATGCCGTAGCCGAGGCCGCGGCCCGCGATGTCGTGCACGATGCCTTCGAGGCCCTCGTAGTCGCCCTTGAAGTTGCCCCAGCCGTCGATGACCAGGAAGACGTCTCCCCAGGCCTCGCCGGGCAGCTCACCGGCCGCGCGCCGACGCCGGTAGGTGCCGATGGAGTCGATGCCGCCTGCGCGGAAGAACTGCTCGCGACGGTTGAGAATGCCCGCGACCTCCGCGACCGTACGCCGGACCCGTTCGGGATCCAGCCGGGAGGCGACCCCGCCGACGTGCGGCAGGTCCGCCAGGGACGACAGGCCGCCACCGCCGAAGTCGAGGCAGTAGAACTGCACCTCGTGCGGCGTGTGGGTCACGGCGAAGGAGCCGATCAACGTGCGCAGCAGAGTGGACTTGCCGGACTGCGGGCCGCCGACGACCATCATGTGGCCGGCCGCGCCGGAGAAGTCCCGGTAGAGCACCTCGCGCTTCTGCTCGAACGGCTTGTCGATCAGGCCGAGGGGGACCGTCAGCCCGCCCAGCCGGGCGTACTCAGCGGCCTGCAGACCCCGATCGGCCGTCGAGTCCAGCGGCGGCAGCAACTGGTCCAGCGTCGGAGCCTGGTCCAGCGGCGGCAGCCACACCTGGTGGGCGGGCACCCCTTGGCCCTCCAGCCGCTGCACGATGACGTCGAGGACGGTGTCCGCCAGGGCGTCGTCCTCCTGGCGCGCCGGGGTCGGGGGCTGCGCCGCCGGGTCCGGAGCCGCGTACGTCACCGGAACCTGCGCGGCCGTGAACAGCGCGGGACGACGCTCGATCGGCGTCCGGTCCCCGGAGGCCACGGGACCACCGGAGCGGTACGCACCCGACACGTACGCCGCCTTGAAGCGGGTCATCTCGTCCGTGCCGAACTTCAGATACCCGGAACCGGGAACGGACGGCAGGTGGTAGGCGTCCGGAACACCCAGCGCCGCGCGCGACTCCGCCGCGGAGAACGTCCGCAGACCGATCCGGTACGACAGATACGTGTCCAGACCGCGCAGACGCCCCTCCTCCAGGCGCTGCGAGGCCAGCAGCAGATGCACACCCAGGGAGCGGCCGATGCGGCCGATCTGGATGAACATGTCGATGAAGTCGGGCTTGGCCGTGAGCAGTTCGCTGAACTCGTCGATCACGAGGACGAGCGAGGCCAGCGGCTCCAGCGGAGCACCCGCGGCCCGTGCCTTCTCGTAGTCGTGGATGTTGGCGTAGTTGCCCGCCGAGCGCAGCAGCTCCTGGCGCCGCTGGAGTTCACCGCGGATCGCGTCGCCCATGCGGTCGACGAGGGTCAGGTCGTCGGAGAGGTTGGTGATGACGGCGGCGACGTGCGGCATCTGCGACATGCCGGCGAAGGTGGCACCGCCCTTGAAGTCCGCGAGGACGAAGTTCAGCGTCTCGGAGGAGTGCGTGACGGCGAGGCCGAGGACCAGCGTGCGCAGCAGCTCCGACTTGCCGGAGCCGGTCGCGCCCACACACAGACCGTGCGGACCCATACCGTCCTGCGCGGCCTCCTTGAGGTCCAGCATCACGGGCCGGCCGTCCTCGCCGACACCGATGGGCACCCGCAGGCGCTCCGGTGTCGACCGTGGCCGCCAGGTGCGGGTGACATCGACGGAGGCGGCGTCACCGAGGCCCAGCAGATCGGTGAAGTCCAGGTTGGCGAGCAGCGGCTCGTCGTCGTTCCCGCCACCCATCTGCAGGGGGGCCAGCTGCCGGGCGAGCGCCTCGGCGGCGGGCAGGGACAGCCCGTCGGGAGTGCCTTCATAGGCGACCTCGGCACCCGTGTCCAGCCACAGTCGGTCCGGTTGTACGACGATGGAGAGACCGCCCCGGGGCTGGTCGAGCTCGCCGGGAACCACCTCGATGATCGTCACGCCCTGCAGGCCCTCGGCGGCGGCGAAAGCTGAGGTCGAGGGCACGATCCCGCCGTCGAGGACGACGACGATGTGCGGCTGGTCCAGGACCGGCTGGCCGTCCCGGCTGAACCGCGGGCGGCCTTCGAGGCGGGCCGCGAGAAGCTGTTCCAGCTCACCGAGGTCGTCACCGAACAGCCGCCGGGTGCCTGCGCCGTCGAACTGCCCGGCCAACTGGCTGTGCGGCAGCCACTTGGTCCAGTCCCAGCGGCCGACCGCGCTCGGCGCGGCGACCACGGCCAGCAGCAGATCGTCGGGGGAGTGCAGGGTGGTGAGCTGGGCGACCAGCGCGCGCGCCGCGGCCTGGGCGCGCTCCGGCTCCCCGGACACCGTCACGTGGTAGAAGGCCCGCATCGACACCGCGACCGGCAACCCGTCCAACTGGCCGTGCACGGCGAGGAACCGCTGCATGGCGCCCGCGCACAGGGGTTCGAGTTCGTCCACGGGCGCGGTCTCGGGAGCCACCAGGGGAGAGGCCAACTGCTGCGGTCCCAGACCGATCCGCGCCTGCCCGAAGTCCGCGTCCCCGACCCGGCGCTCCCACACCCGGCTGCCCTCGGCGACCACCGACCACAACTGCTCCGGAGAAGGGTGCAGATACAGCTGGGCGTCACGCTGCTTCAAGCCGGTCCTGCGCACCGTACGCCGGGTCTGCGCGAGATACTTGAGATAGTCCCGACGGACATCGGCCATTTGCCCCTGCGTACCGCGACGGTGCCGGACGATCTGTGCGATCACCATCGCGGCCGTCGACACGAGCATCACCACACCCATGATCCGCATGAACGGATGGGCGTTGGGGGAGGCGAAGTAGAACACCACCGACGAGCCCATGCCGAGCGTCGGCAGGATCTGCATCAGCATGCCCTCCTGCTGACCCCGCGGCAGCTCCGGAGGAGCCTCCAGGCGCAGCTCGTCGGAGGGCACTTCGGGCGGCAGGGTACGCGGTGGGCGCTTGATGACGATCTGGCTCACCGGTGCGTCAATCCCCCTATGCGGCCGAGCAGTTTCCTACCGGCACCCCCGTGGTGACGGTCGCCCTCCGCTAGGCGGGGATCCTACTTGTCACCACTGACGGCACCTACCGGTAGGGTGACGCCCGCAGCGTACGCATCCGCGAAGCAGGGGGTCAGTAAAGGTGAGTACGACCGCGACGACCGGGTTCTGCCGAGTCACTGTCGTGGCACCCGACAGCCGCATCGACGTTGCCCTCCCGGTAGACATCACCATCGCGGACATCTATCCGGAGATCCTGCGCCTGACGCGCCAGACCCAGGCCGTGGGCACCCCGACGGGCTACCACCTGGTGCGCCGCGACGGCACCGCCCTCGACGGCGCACGCTCGCTCGCCGACGAACGCGTGCTCGACGGTGAGGTGTTGAGCCTGCGCCCCTTCGCCGAGTCGCTGCCCCCGGCCGTCCACGACGACGTTGCCGACGCAGTCGCCTCCGCGGTGGTCCGCGACCGCCACCTGTGGAGCGACGACTTGCTGCGCGTGGCCGGACTGATCGGCGCCGCCCTGCTCCTGCTGCTCGTCGCCTTCGTGCTCTGGTACGCCGACCCGGTCCGCCACGACATGAACGGCCTGCCCGGGATCCTCGCGGGCGGCCTCGGTGTACTCCTGACCGCGTACGCGGCCGTGCGTGCCCGTGTGTACGCGGACCGCGTGGCCGCGGTGGCCATCGGACTGGCC
Source organism: Streptomyces ossamyceticus (assembly GCF_001418475.1). Classification (GTDB taxonomy): domain Bacteria; phylum Actinomycetota; class Actinomycetes; order Streptomycetales; family Streptomycetaceae; genus Streptomyces; species Streptomyces ossamyceticus. Next base: position 13,799 of record NZ_LIQX01000286.1, read on the forward strand.
TCCCAGCCCCTGCTCTTCCTCGCGGGCTCGGGAATCATCGACCCGACGGCCGGACAGGGGCCGGGCAAGCTGCAGTTCATGCTGGGCTGCGTGGCGGTGCTGGTCGCCTCCGTCGCCCTCGTTGCGCTCACCCCCAGTGGGGACGCGGCTTTCGTGGCCACCACCTTCGCGGCGGCGGTCGGTGCCGTGGCCACGTTCGTGGCGATCCTCGCCGACGCCTCCGCGACCGACATCGCCGCGGTGTGCGCCCCGGTCGCCATCGGCCTGGTCGCCTTCCTCCCCGGCCTGTCGGCCCGCTTCGCCCGGCTGCCGATCGGCTACGCCTCCCCGCGCTCCGCCGCCTACGAGGACTTCGACCTCGACCCCGCCCAGAGCCCGGACGCCGAGCCCCTGGACGCCGAGCGGATCGCCGCCCAGGCCCGGCGCGGCCACGAGATGCTGCTGGGCCTCGTCGGCGGCACCTCCGCCGTGGTGGTCGCCTCCACCGCCGTCCTCGGCTTCTCGGACGACCTGTGGGGCCAGCTGCTCGGCCTCGCCGCCGGGCTCGCCATGCTGATCCGCGCACGTCTGTTCCGCTACACCTCGCAGGTGGTCTGCGCCCTCGTCGCCGGTGTCGCGGCCCCCGCCCTCCTGCTGGTCGGCCTCGCGCTCAACCCGCCGGCCGGGGCCCTGACGGAGTTCACGCTCCACGCCGACCGGGGCGCCCTGGACCTGCGCACCATCTGGCTCACGGCCGCCATCACCGCCGGAGCCGCGCTGCTCACCGCGATCGGCCTGATCATCCCTCAGAAGGGCCTCTCTCCCTTCTGGGGCCGCCTCCTCGACATCGCCGAGGCGTTCGTGCTGCTCACCCTGATCCCGCTGTGTCTGGCGGTGCTGGGCGTCCTCACCCAGGTCCGGTCACTGACCGGCTGAGGGGCGCCCCGACGGCCGATCCGGTGCCCACGGTGGCGAGCGGCGGCGCGTCCCACCAGCCTGGTACCCTGACTCCGGTCGTCCGTGTTCGCACCCGCGCTCCCTCCAGGGACCCCGCGAGGCAGCGCCGACGGATCCCGCCACCCGAGTCACAGAAGTCCCCCTGAGATGAAGACCAGGGGCGCTCGGTGGCATCGAAGAGACTCAGAAGGAGTATCGCGTGTCGCTCGACGCCGCTACGAAGAAGCAGATCATCGCCGAGTTCGGTACCAAGGAGGGCGACACCGGCTCCCCCGAGGTGCAGGTCGCGATGCTCTCGCGCCGTATCTCGGACCTGACCGAGCACCTCAAGACCCACAAGCACGACCACCACTCCCGTCGTGGTCTGCTCATCCTGGTCGGTCAGCGCCGCCGTCTGCTGCAGTACCTGGCCAAGAAGGACATCCAGCGCTTCCGTACGCTGGTCGACCGCCTCGGCATCCGCCGCGGTGCGGCCGGCGCCAAGTAGGACGCCGTGAAGGGAGCGGTTCCCGAAACGATCGGGGGCCGCTCCCTTTGCCGTACATACGGACCTTGTCGTACGTGCGGAAACGTGCGGAGTGTCACCGCCCCTTTGTAGTGTGGTAGCACAACGCCATATGTACGACACAGCGTGAGGACACCCGGGACGGGTGACCGCACGCGCCCGAACGAGGAGAAGCGCACCACGCCGCCGCCGGTCCTCGGTAGTGGCCCCCGGGGCAGCGAACCCCGGGTGCTTCGATCGAAGACCGGCCCGCACCGCACGGAGCGCTTCTCCACCACCGTCCCCCTGTCACACGGACAGCGCGGGACAAAAGACGACAAAGTAACGGAGAGATCGCTAGTGGAGAACGAGACCCACTACGCCGAGGCCGTCATCGACAACGGTTCCTTCGGCACCCGCACCATCCGCTTCGAGACGGGCCGCCTGGCCAAGCAGGCCGCCGGCTCCGCCGTGGCGTACCTGGACGACGACACCATGGTGCTGTCGGCCACCACCGCCTCCAAGAACCCCAAGGACCAGCTCGACTTCTTCCCCCTCACGGTGGACGTCGAGGAGCGGATGTACGCCGCCGGCAAGATCCCCGGCAGCTTCTTCCGCCGTGAGGGCCGTCCCTCCGAGGACGCCATCCTCACCTGCCGCCTCATCGACCGCCCGCTGCGCCCGTCCTTCAAGAAGGGCCTGCGCAACGAGATCCAGGTCGTCGCCACGATCATGGCGCTCAACCCCGACCACCTGTACGACGTCGTGGCGATCAACGCCGCCTCCGCGTCCACGCAGCTGGCCGGTCTGCCCTTCTCCGGCCCGATCGGCGGCGTCCGCGTCGCGCTGATCAACGGCCAGTGGGTGGCCTTCCCGACGCACTCCGAGCTCGAGGACGCCGTCTTCGACATGGTCGTCGCGGGACGCACCCTGGAGGACGGCGACGTCGCGATCATGATGGTCGAGGCCGAGGCCACCGAGAAGACCATCCAGCTGGTCAAGGGCGGCGCCGAGGCGCCGACCGAGGAGGTCGTCGCCGCCGGTCTGGACGCCGCGAAGCCCTTCATCAAGGTCCTCTGCAAGGCTCAGTCCGACCTCGCGTCGAAGGCCGCCAAGCCCACCGGCGAGTTCCCGATCTTCCTCGACTACCAGGACGACGTCCTGGAGGCCCTCACGGCCGCCGTCAAGGACGAGCTCGCCCAGGCGCTCACCATCGCCGGCAAGCAGGAGCGCGAGAGCGAGCTGGACCGCGTAAAGGCGCTCGCCGCCGAGAAGCTGCTCCCGCAGTTCGAGGGCCGCGAGAAGGAGATCTCCGCCGCGTACCGCTCGCTGACCAAGTCCCTGGTCCGTGAGCGCGTCATCAAGGAGAAGAAGCGCATCGACGGCCGTGGCGTCACGGACATCCGTACGCTCGCCGCCGAGGTCGAGGCCATCCCGCGTGTGCACGGCTCCGCCGTGTTCGAGCGTGGCGAGACCCAGATCCTGGGCGTCACCACCCTCAACATGCTCCGCATGGAGCAGCAGCTCGACACCCTGTCGCCGGTGACGCGCAAGCGCTACATGCACAACTACAACTTCCCGCCGTACTCCACCGGCGAGACGGGCCGCGTCGGCTCCCCGAAGCGCCGCGAGATCGGTCACGGCGCCCTCGCCGAGCGCGCCCTCGTCCCGGTCCTGCCGACGCGTGAGGAGTTCCCCTACGCGATCCGCCAGGTCTCCGAGGCGCTCAGCTCGAACGGCTCGACCTCCATGGGTTCGGTCTGCGCCTCCACCATGTCGCTGCTGAACGCCGGTGTGCCGCTGAAGGCCCCCGTCGCCGGTATCGCCATGGGTCTGATCTCCCAGGAGATCGACGGCGAGACGCACTACGTCACCCTCACCGACATCCTCGGTGCGGAGGACGCCTTCGGCGACATGGACTTCAAGGTCGCCGGCACCAAGGAGTTCGTCACCGCCCTCCAGCTCGACACCAAGCTGGACGGCATCCCGGCCTCCGTCCTGGCCGCCGCCCTCAAGCAGGCCCGTGACGCCCGCCTCCACATCCTCGACGTGATGATGGAAGCGATCGACACGCCGGACGAGATGTCCCCCAACGCCCCGCGGATCATCACCGTCAAGATCCCCGTGGACAAGATCGGCGAGGTCATCGGCCCCAAGGGCAAGATGATCAACCAGATCCAGGAGGACACCGGCGCCGAGATCACGATCGAGGACGACGGCACCATCTACATCGGTGCCGCCGACGGCCCGGCCGCCGAGGCCGCCCGCGCCACGATCAACGGCATCGCCAACCCGACCATGCCGGAGGTCGGCGAGCGCTACCTGGGCACCGTCGTGAAGACGACGACCTTCGGCGCGTTCGTGTCGCTGCTCCCGGGCAAGGACGGTCTGCTGCACATCTCGCAGATCCGCAAGCTCGCCGGCGGCAAGCGCGTGGAGAACGTCGAGGACGTGCTCGGCGTGGGCGCCAAGGTCCAGGTCGAGATCGCCGAGATCGACTCCCGCGGCAAGCTCTCCCTGATCCCCGTGATCGAGGGCGAAGAGGGCTCGGACGAGAAGAAGGACGACGCCGACAAGTGACGTCGCGTAGCTCCAAGGCGACGGCCCGCACCTCCACGGAGGCGCGGGCCGTCGCCCGTACCCAAACCCTGATCAAGGGCGCCGGCGGCATCGGCACGGTCCGCAGGACCACCCTCCCGGGCGGCCTGCGCATCGTCACCGAGACCCTGCCGTCGGTGCGGTCCGCCACCTTCGGCATCTGGGCCCACGTCGGATCCCGCGACGAGACGCCCGCTCTGAACGGCGCCACGCACTACCTGGAGCACCTGCTCTTCAAGGGCACGACCCGGCGCAGCGCACTCGACATATCGTCCGCGATCGACGCGGTCGGCGGCGAGATGAACGCGTTCACCGCGAAGGAGTACACGTGCTACTACGCGCGCGTGCTCGACTCCGACCTGCCCCTCGCCATCGACGTCGTCTGCGACATGCTCACCGGCTCGCTGATCCGTGAGGAGGACGTCGACGTCGAACGCGGCGCCATCCTCGAAGAGATCGCGATGACCGAGGACGACCCGGGCGACTGCGTGCACGACCTGTTCGCGCACACGATGTTCGGCGACACCCCCCTCGGCCGCCCCGTCCTCGGCACGGTCGACACGGTCAACGCCCTCACCGCCGACCGCATCCGCCGCTTCTACAAGAAGCACTACGACCCCACCCACCTCGTGGTCGCCTGCGCCGGCAACGTCGACCACAACAAGGTCGTACGACAGGTCCGCGCGGCCTTCGAGAAGGCCGGTGCCCTCACCCGGACCGACGCCACCCCGATCGCCCCGCGCGAGGGCCGGCGCAGCCTCCGCACGGCCGGCCGCGTCGAGCTGATCGGCCGCAAGACCGAGCAGGCCCATGTCGTCCTCGGCATGCCCGGCCTCGCCCGCACCGACGAGCGCCGCTGGGCCCTCGGCGTCCTCAACACCGCGCTCGGCGGCGGCATGTCCTCCCGCCTCTTCCAGGAGGTCCGGGAGAAGCGCGGCCTCGCCTACAGCGTGTACTCGTACACGTCCGGCTTCGCCGACTGCGGCCTCTTCGGCGTCTACGCCGGCTGCCGCCCCTCCCAGGTCCACGACGTGCTCAAGATCTGCCGCGACGAGCTGGACCAGGTCGCCGAGCACGGACTGCCGGACGAGGAGATCGACCGGGCCATCGGCCAGCTGAAGGGCTCCACCGTCCTCGGTCTGGAGGACACCGGCGCCCTCATGAACCGCATCGGCAAGAGCGAGCTGTGCTGGGGCGAGCAGATGTCCGTCGACGAGATGCTGACCCGGATCGCCATGGTGACACCGGACGAGGTCCGCGCCGTGGCCCGCGACGTCCTGGGGCAGCGCCCCTCCCTGTCGGTGATCGGACCGCTCAAGGACAAACAGGCGTCCCGACTCCACGACACCGTCGCCTGACCCCTCCCACAAAGGCCCAGAAGGAAGCAAGACAGATGAGCAAGCTGCGCGTGGCGGTCCTCGGTGCCCAGGGCCGTATCGGCTCCGAGGCGGTCAAGGCCGTCGAGGCCGCCGACGACATGGAACTGGTCGCCGCCCTGAGCCGGGGCGACAAGTTGGAGACCCTCACCGAGCAGGGCGCCCAGGTCGCCGTGGAACTGACCACGCCCGCCTCGGTCATGGACAACCTCGACTTCTGCGTCCGCAACGGCATCCACGCGGTCGTCGGCACCACGGGCTGGACGGACGAGCGCCTCGCGCAGCTGAAGGGCTGGCTGGACGGCTCCCCGGAGACCGGTGTGCTCATCGCGCCCAACTTCTCCATCGGGGCCGTCCTCACCATGAAGTTCGCGCAGATCGCCGCGCCCTACTTCGAGTCCGTCGAAGTCGTCGAGCTGCACCACCCGAACAAGGTCGACGCCCCCAGCGGCACCGCCACCCGCACCGCCCAACTCATCGCCGAGGCCCGCCGCGCCGCCGGCACCGCCCCGGCACCGGACGCCACGGCCACGGGCCTGGACGGCGCGCGGGGCGCCGACGTCGACGGCGTGCCCGTCCACGCCGTACGCCTGCGGGGCCTCCTCGCCCACCAGGAGGTGCTGCTCGGCGGCGAGGGCGAGACCTTGACGGTTCGTCATGACTCCCTGCACCACAGCAGCTTCATGCCGGGCATCCTGCTCGGCGCCCGCCGCGTGGTGCAGACCCCGGGCCTCACCTTCGGCCTCGAACACTTCCTCGACCTGGGCTGATCGGCCGGCACCCACCATGCGCGCGAAGATCACCTACGCCGTCACGGCAGCCGTCCTGGTCGTCTACTTCGTCCTGGTCGGCAGCCGCGGGGTCATGCTCATCGAGACCGGCACGCCGATCACGATCGCCTTCGGCGTCGCCGTCCTCGTCCTGCCCGCGATCGGCATCTGGTTCCTGTGGAAGAACACCCAGTTCGTCCGCAGGGCCAACCTGCTCGCCGCCGAACTCGACGCCGAAGGCGGCCTGCCCGTCGACGAGTTGAAGCGCACCCCGAGCGGCCGCATCGACCGCGCCTCGGCCGACGAGGTCTTCGCGCAGCGCAAGGCGGAGACCGAGGACGCCCCCGACGACTGGCGCACCTGGTTCCGCCTCGCCGTCGCCTACCACGACGCCCGCGACACCCCGCGGGCCCGCAAGGCGATGCAGCGCGCCATCGCGCTCCACGACGGCAAGCCGATCCCGGCCGCCTGACATCCCGCCGACGGATGAGGGGCCGGTCCGCACACGCGGACCGGCCCCTCACCCGTTCGGTCGACTACGCGGCGCGCCCGTACGTCGCCGCCCATGCCCCGATCGTGTCGGCCGCCCGGTCGAAGGCCTCCGTACGCGCCAGGAAGTCGGCGTTGTGGCTGGTCATCAACGGCGTCACGTACTCCTGGACCCGGTCCCTGCGCACCAGGAGCAGTGCCTGCCCCTGCACGGACCGTGGCAGCCCGAGCCACCGCACCGGCTGCTGCACCGTGCGCACCGACACGCTCGGCTCCCAGGACGCCGTACGCGTCCGGAAGAAGCCCACCTGGCGCACGCCCCGCGCACTCACCCAGATGCCGACCCGCAGCAGCCGCAGGGTGCAGGCGATGATCAGCAGCGCCGCCCCGAAGCACAGCGCGCCCGCCTGCGGCGTCTCGGCCGCCGCGATGATGACCGCCGCGACCAGCACGTACGACGCGAGCAGCAGCAGGAGCGCGGCCGCGCCGACCCGCCACGGGCCGGGACGGTAGGGCCGCCGCCAGCGGTCGCGGTCGTCGAACGGCAGCGCCTCGTCCACCGCCTGGTCGAAGGCGCGATCGGCGGTCAGGAAGGGCAGGGGCACGGCTGATCCTCACTCAATCCACGCACAGGTTGTGCCGGTTGAGGCTACCGAGCCGGACCCGGGCCCACCACTCTCGGGTGGCCGACGGGGGCCGATGGGAGCACAAGGCGGTACAACTCAGGGCATCCGCCTCCTTGTCGGTGGCGGCCCGTAGAGTGGGCGCCGCCCGAGAGCAGCAATGGGAAGGACCTTTCGAGCCGTGACCGACACCCCCGCCGACGATCTCAAGCCCAGCTTCCGCAGCGATGTCACCGTCGAGCTGGTCAAGCACAGCGCGTCCGACTCCGACGTGCTGTGGGCGGCCCGCGTCTCCACCGCCGGCGAGCAGTCGCTGGACGAGCTGAAGAAGGACCCGGAGCGCTCCAAGGGCCTCATCAACTACCTCCTGCGGGACCGGCACGGCAGCCCCTTCGAGCACAACTCGATGACCTTCTTCATCAGCGCCCCGATCTTCGTCTTCCGCGAGTTCATGCGCCACCGCGTGGGCTGGAGCTACAACGAGGAGAGCGGCCGTTACAGGGAGCTCCAGCCCGTCTTCTACGTCCCCGACGAGTCCCGCAAGCTCGTCCAGGAGGGACGCCCCGGCAAGTACGTCTTCGTCGAGGGCACCCGGGCCCAGCAGGAGCTGGTCGGCCGGATCACGGAGGACGCGTACGTCCACGCCTACGAGGCGTACCAGGAGATGCTCGGCGCAGGCGTCGCCCGCGAGGTCGCCCGTACGGTCCTCCCGGTCGGCCTGTACTCCTCGATGTACGCCACGTGCAACGCGCGCTCGCTGATGCACTTCCTCGGCCTGCGCACCCAGCACGAGCTGGCGAAGGTGCCGTCCTTCCCACAGCGGGAGATCGAGATGGTCGGCGAGAAGATGGAGGCCGCGTGGGCCGAGCTCATGCCGCTGACCTACGCCGCCTTCAACGCCAACGGTCGCGTCGCCCCCTGAGGCGCGGACACGTCGATGAGCAGATGCGTTTCGGCCAGGCACAGATGTACGGGTCAGCCGAGCGAAGTGTCCGTATTGCGGCATTTCGCGAAGTTCATCTAGCCTGATCAAACGGACCCGGCACTGCTTGAACCCCCGAGCAGGCAGTGCCGGGCTCCGCATTTGTCCTGACTTTTCCCGGCCCCCGAGGGCAGACCGTGCCCTGAGCAACGAGTAGCGTGTTACCCATGGCTCCGACCTCGACTCCGCAGACCCCCTTCGGGCGGGTCCTCACCGCCATGGTCACGCCCTTCACGGCGGACGGCGCACTCGACCTCGACGGCGCGCAGCGGCTCGCCACCCACCTGGTGGACGCAGGCAACGACGGCCTGGTGATCAACGGGACCACCGGCGAGTCCCCCACCACCAGTGACGCGGAGAAATCGGACCTGGTACGAGCCGTCCTGGAGGCCGTGGGCGACCGCGCCCACATCCTCGCCGGCGTCGGCACGAACGACACCCACCACAGCGTCGAGCTGGCCCGCACCGCCGAGCGGATCGGCGCGCACGGCCTCCTGGTCGTCACGCCGTACTACAACAAGCCCCCGCAGGAGGGCCTGTACCGCCACTTCAGGGCCATCGCGGACGCCGCCGACCTCCCGGTGATGCTCTACGACATCCCGGGCCGCAGCGGCGTGCCCATCGACACCGAGACGATCGTCCGCCTCGCCGAGCACCCGCGGATCGTCGCCAACAAGGACGCCAAGGGCGACCTCGGCCGCGCCAGCTGGGCCATCGCCCGCTCGGGCCTCGCCTGGTACTCCGGCGACGACATGCTGAACCTGCCGCTGCTCTCCGTGGGCGCGGTCGGCTTCGTCTCCGTCGTGGGCCACGTCGTCACCCCGGAGCTGCGCACCCTCGTCGAGGCGTACGCCTCCGGCGACGTCCAGAAGGCCACCGAGATCCACCAGAAGCTGCTCCCGGTCTTCACGGGCATGTTCCGCACCCAGGGCGTGATGACCACCAAGGCGGCGCTCGCCCTCCAGGGACTGCCCGCCGGACCGTTGCGCGCCCCCATGGTCGAGCTCTCGCCCGAGGAGACCGCCCAGCTCAAGATCGATCTTGCTGCCGGCGGGGTACAGCTCTAACACCAGACTTCGCGCGGCGCGACCTGGCATCGCACAGTGCGGCACCCGACTTCACAACTGAATACGCAGGACGCGAGTGCCTGCATCCCCATACACAACTGCTTATGCACGAACGTCACGCGCGCCACGTGCCACGGAGGCACGTGGCGCGCGTGGTGAGGAGAGTCTTTTGAGTCATCCGCATCCTGAACTGGGCTCGCCCCCGCCTCTGCCCGAAGGTGGCCTGCGGGTCACCCCGCTCGGCGGCCTCGGCGAGATCGGCCGGAACATGACCGTCTTCGAGTACGGCGGCCGACTGCTGATCGTCGACTGCGGAGTGCTCTTCCCCGAGGAGGAGCAGCCCGGAATCGACCTGATCCTGCCGGACTTCTCGTCCGTCCGGGACCGCCTCGACGACATCGAGGGCATCGTCCTCACGCACGGCCACGAGGACCACATCGGTGGTGTCCCGTATCTGCTGCGCGAGAAGCCCGACATCCCGCTGATCGGCTCCAAGCTGACCCTCGCCCTCATCGAGGCCAAGCTCCAGGAGCACCGCATCCGCCCGTACACCCTGGAGGTGGCGGAGGGGAACCGCGAGCGCATCGGCCCCTTCGACTGCGAGTTCGTCGCGGTCAACCACTCCATCCCCGACGCCCTGGCCGTGGCGATCCGCACGCCCGCGGGCATGGTCGTCCACACCGGCGACTTCAAGATGGACCAGCTCCCGCTGGACAACCGTCTGACGGATCTCCACGCGTTCGCCCGGCTGAGCGAGGAGGGCATCGACCTCCTTCTCTCCGACTCGACCAACGCCGAGGTCCCGGGGTTCGTTCCCCCCGAGCGCGACATCTCCAACGTCCTGCGTCAGGTCTTCGCGGGAGCCCGGAAGCGGATCATCGTGGCCAGCTTCGCCAGCCACATCCACCGCATCCAGCAGATCCTCGACGCGGCTCACGAGTACGGCCGCCGGGTCGCCTTCGTCGGCCGCTCGATGGTCCGGAACATGGGCATCGCCAGGGACCTGGGCTATCTGCGGGTTCCGCCGGGCCTGGTCGTGGACGTCAAGACCCTCGACGACCTGCCGGACCACGAGGTCGTCCTCGTCTGCACGGGCTCCCAGGGCGAGCCGATGGCGGCCCTGTCCCGCATGGCCAACCGGGACCACCAGATCCGCATCGTCCAGGGCGACACGGTGATCCTGGCCTCGTCGCTGATCCCCGGCAACGAGAACGCGGTCTACCGCGTCATCAACGGCCTGACCCGCTGGGGCGCGAACGTCGTCCACAAGGGCAACGCCAAGGTCCATGTCTCCGGACACGCCTCGGCCGGCGAGCTGCTGTACTTCTACAACATCTGCCGCCCGAAGAACCTGATGCCGGTCCACGGTGAATGGCGCCACCTTCGGGCCAACGCAGAGCTGGGTGCCTTGACCGGCGTCCCGCACGACCGCATCGTCATCGCCGAGGACGGCGTCGCCGTCGACCTCATCGAGGGCAAGGCCAGGATCTCCGGCAAGGTCCAGGCGGGTTACGTCTACGTCGACGGCCTCTCGGTCGGCGATGTCGGCGAGCCGGCCCTGAAGGACCGCAAGATCCTGGGCGACGAGGGCATCATCTCCGTCTTCGTGGTTGTGGACGCCTCCACCGGCAAGATCACCGGCGGCCCGCACATCCAGGCCCGCGGCTCCGGCATCGAGGACTCCGCCTTCGGTGACGTCGTCCCGAGGATCACCGAAGTCCTGGAGCGTTCGGCGCAGGACGGGGTCGTCGAGCCCCACCAGCTGCAGCAACTCATCCGCCGCACCCTGGGCAAGTGGGTCTCGGACACGTACCGCCGCAGGCCGATGATCCTGCCTGTGGTGGTTGAGGTCTGACCCCCCGTCAGCGCCTGACTGGGAGCGGGGCCCCTCGATTTGCATCGGGGCGCCCCGCTCCAGTACGTTTACGGCTCCGCCCAGGGGGGAACCCGACGCAACTGTGCGTCAGGAGCCACCCGGACCGGGCGGAAATTCCGACTCAGAACTTCTGATAAAGTCGGAAGCGCCGGAAAGGGAAACGCGAAAGCGAGAACCTGGAAAGCACCGAGGAAATCGGATCGGAAAACGGTCTGATAGAGTCGGAAACGCAAGACCGAAGGGAAGCGCCCGGAGGAAAGCCCGAGAGAATCGGGTGAGTACAAAGGAAG
>NZ_LIQX01000287.1 GCF_001418475.1 Streptomyces ossamyceticus
GCCCCGCGACGATGGCCACGTGGTTCGGGAGCTGGGCGGCGGCGATCTCGGGCGGGCGTACACCGTCGACGTGGGGGCGCGGCGGCAGGGGCGGCTCGGCGACCGGCACCGGCTGCCACTCGGGGGTGGGGTGCGCGGCGTCGGCGTCGGGACCCGGGGCCGGGCGGCCGCCTGGGGTGGCCGTGGTGGGCGGCAGGGTCAGCCGCCAGATCGCGGCGGCGCGGGCGCGGGCCGGGCCGAGGAGGCGCCACTGCTTGTGCCGGGGGACGCGTACGGGCCGGCTCAGCGCGGCGGGGCCCGCGCCTATGATCGCGTCCAGCTCCGCGGTGAACAGGTCGACGGTGGTGTCCAGGACGATCGCCGGCCCCAGTGGCAGGCTGCCGCGCAGGACCCGGCGGGCGCCCTCCAGCCAGGCACGGGCCTCACCCGTGAGGTGGGCGATGAGCCGCCGGACGGCGGGGGTCCACCGGCGGGCGATCAGATCGGCCGGGGCGACCTGGAACCGGTCGAGCACCTCGGTCGGGAACCAGACCTGGCCGCCGTCCAGATCCTCGGGCAGGTCGCGGAGCATGTCCGCGAGGAAGAGGCCCTCCACGAAACGGGTGAAGCCGGGTACGTCCCGCAGCCGTACGGGGACGGGCAGGCCGCACCGCACCAGCAGCCGCATGAACTGCTCGGGCCAGCTGATGTTCTGGGCGTGGGACCGTTCCCGCCACTCCTGCCAGGTGGCGACGGACTGCCGGTCGCCGTCCCGCTGGACCGCCTCCAGCGCGCCCAGCAGGTCCCCGAGGTCGAGCCCCCAGTGCCAGACGGCGTCGGTCAGCGCGAGACGGATCGGGTCGTCGCTGGTGCCGCCGGCGAGGTCGGCCTCCAGCGCCGTCCGCCACTCCCGGAGCCGGGCGGCGCGCTCCTCGGGGGTGCCGTCGGTGGAGTCGAGCAGGTCGTCCGCGTGGGCGAACGCCGCGTACAGGGCCCAGCAGGCGGGCCGGGCCGCCGGGGGCATCAGACCCATCAGGGCGTACTCGGTGGGCCGTGTCGTGCGGACCAGGCGGCGGCACTCGTCGTAGGCGGCGTCGAGTGCCGATCGCTGTCGCCCGGACTGCGCTGTGCTGCGACGCATGGGGTACCCCGCATACCTTCGAATGGAACCGATGGGACCGACCCGGGTGACAGCGATCGCCTGCGATTGGCTGCGATCGCTGCCCCCGAGCAGTGCCGGAACCGCTGAAACCATTCGAACGCGGAGCACGGCCACGCCTGTCTGCGACATTATCAGCCGCAAAGTCACCGCACAGGCACGGGCCCGGCGGTCACAGCCGGGGGTCGACGGGCTCCGACTCCAGGGCCAGTACCCCGAACACCGCCTCGTGCACCCGCCACAGCGGCTCCCCCTCGGCGAGCCGGTCGAGGGCCTCCAGACCGAGGACGTACTCGCGGATGGCGAGCGACCTCTTGTGGTTGAGGAAACGGCCGCGCAGTCGGGCCAGGTTGTCCGGGCGGGTGTACTCCGGGCCGTAGATGATGCGCAGGTACTCCCGGCCCCGGCACTTGATGCCGGGCTGCACCAGCCGCCCCTGCTCCGTGCGGACCACGGCACCGACCGGCTTCACGACCATGCCCTCGCCGCCGCGGCCCGTCATCTCCAGCCACCAGTCGACGCCGGCCCGGACCGAGTCCTCGTCACCGGTGTCGACGAAGAGGCGCCGGGTGGTCTGCAGCAGTCCACTGGCGTCGAACTCGACGAGCCGGTCGAGGAGGGCGAGCTGCTCGTCGTGCGGCAGCGCCGCGAGGCTGCGGCCCTGGACGGCGAGGATCTGGAACGGGGCGAGCCGCACCCCGTCCAGGCCCTCGGTGGGCCAGCAGTAGCGCCGGTACGCCTCGGTGAACGCGGCCGCGTCGACGGCCCGCTCCCGCTGCTTGTCCAGCAGTGCGCCCACGTCGACGCCCCGCGCCGCCGCGCCCTCCAGGGCGGCCAGCGCCCCCGGGAAGACCGCGCCGGACGCGGCGCCGACCGCCGCGTACTGGGTGCGCAGCAGCCCGGACGCCTTCAGCGACCACGGCATCAGCTCGGCGTCGAGCAGCACCCAGTCGGTGTCCAGCTCCTCCCACAGCCCGGCCGCCGTCATCGCCTCGCGCACCCGGCCGAGGACCAGCTCGGTGCGGGCCTCGTCGTCGAAGAACGGGCGGCCGGTGCGGGTGTAGAGGGAACCGGTGGGGCCGTCCACCCCGAAACGGCGGCGGGCCGCGTCCGCGTCACGGCAGACCAGGGCGACGGCCCGCGAGCCCATGTGCTTCTCCTCGCACACGACGCGCGCGACCCCGTCCTCCTTGTACTGCGCGAACGCCTCCGCCGGGTGCTCCAGATAGCCCTCGACGTGCGAGGTGGCCGTCGGCGCCATGGTCGGCGGGAGGTACGGCAGCAGCCGCGGGTCGACGGCGAAACGGCTCATGACCTCCAGGGCGGCGGCCGCGTTCTCCTCGCGGATCGAGACGCGGGCCTGGCCGTCGTAGCGGGTCTCGACGATACGGCGGCCGTGCACGTCCGCCAGGGCCAGCGGCCGACCCTCGTGGCCGCCGGGCGCCTCGGAGGCCAGCGGCCGCGTCGGCTCGTACCAGACCTGCTCCGCCGGTACGTCGACCAGTTCGCGCTCCGGCCAGCGCAGCGCGGTCAGCTTCCCGCCGAAGACGGCGCCCGTGTCGAGGCAGATGGTGTTGTTCAGCCAGGTGGCCTGCGGCACCGGGGTGTGGCCGTAGACGACGGCCGCGCGGCCCCGGTAGTCCTCCGCCCACGGGTAGCGCACGGGCAGCCCGAACTCGTCGGTCTCCCCCGTGGTGTCGCCGTACAGGGCGTGGCTGCGCACCCGGCCGGAGGTGCGGCCGTGGTACTTCTCCGGCAGTCCGGCGTGGCAGACGACCAGCTTCCCGCCGTCGAGGACGTAGTGGCTGACGAGTCCGTCGATGAACTCCCGTACCTGCTTCTTGAACTCCTCGCTCTCGCCCTCCATCTGCTCGATGGTCTCGGCGAGGCCGTGCGTGTGCTGGACCCCTCGGCCCTTGAGGTAGCGGCCGTACTTGTTCTCGTGGTTGCCGGGCACGCACAGCGCGTCGCCCGAGCCGACCATCGACATCACGCGGCGCAGCACGCCGGGGCTGTCCGGGCCGCGGTCGACGAGGTCGCCGACGAAGACGGCCGTACGGCCCTCGGGGTGGACGCCGTCGACGTAGCCGAGCTTGCCGAGGAGTGCCTCCAGCTCGTGGGCGCAGCCGTGGATGTCGCCGATGATGTCGAACGGGCCGGTGAGGTGGGTGAGGTCGTTGTAGCGCTTCTCGGTGACGATCGTGGCGTTCTCGACGTCGGCCACGCCCCGCAGGACGTGCACCTTGCGGAAGCCCTCGCGCTCCAGGTGGCGCAGCGAGCGGCGGAGTTCGCGGGTGTGGCGCTGGATGACGCGGCGCGGCATGTCGGCGCGGTCGGTGCGTGCCGCGTTGCGCTCGGCGCACACCTCCTCGGGCACGTCCAGCACGATGGCGATCGGCAGCACATCGTGCGTGCGGGCCAGATCGATGAGCTGCTTGCGGGACTCCGACTGCACGCTGGTGGCGTCGACGACGGTGCGGCGGCCGGCGGCGAGCCGCTTGCCGGCGATGTAGTGGAGCACGTCGAAGGCGTCCTTCGTCGCGCTCTGGTCGTTCTCGTCGTCGGAGACGAGGCCCCGGCAGAAGTCGGAGGAGATGATCTCGGTGGGCTTGAAGTGCCTGCGGGCGAAGGTCGACTTGCCGGAGCCGGAGGCGCCGATCAGGACGACGAGGGAGAGGTCGGTGACGGGCAGGGTGCGCCCCGGGGTCTTCTGCACGCCGGTCTCCACGGTGGTGTCGCTCATGCCGCCTTCGCCTCCTTCTCGTTCATGTCGCTGATGCCGAACACGGCCATCTGGGTGGGTGGCCCCACCTCCGGGTCGTCGGGTCCGACGGGCACGAACGCGACGTCGTAGCCGTGCCGTTCGGCCACCGTGGCCGCCCAGGCGCGGAACTCCTCGCGCGTCCACTCGAAGCGGTGGTCGCCGTGGCGGACGTGGCCGGCCGGGAGGGTCTCCCAGCGGACGTTGTACTCGACGTTCGGGGTGGTCACGACGACGGTCCGGGGGCGGGCCGAGCCGAACACGGCGTACTCCAGGGCGGGCAGCCGGGGCAGGTCGAGGTGCTCGATGACCTCGGAGAGCACAGCGGCGTCGTAGCCCTTCAGCCGGTTGTCGGTGTAGGCGAGGGAACTCTGGAAGAGCTGCACGCGCGAGGCCTGCCGCTCCCCCATGCGGTCGAGCTTGAGGCGGCGGGAGGCGATGGTGAGCGCGCGCATCGACACGTCGGTGCCGACGATCTCGGTGAACCGCGGGTCCTTGAGCAGCGCCTGCACGAGCTGGCCCTGTCCACAGCCGAGGTCGAGCACGCGGGCGGCACCGGAGTCCTTCAGTGCGGCGATGATCGCGTCGCGGCGGAGCACGGCGAGGGGTGTGGGCCTGTCCTCGGCGGGCACGTCGGTCTCGGCGGGGCCGTCGGCGGTGGCGGGGACGGCGCCGTCCGTTCCCGCGGCCGTCCCGGCGGCATCGGAGGCACCGGGCGCCGCCGTCTCCTCCGCATCCTCCGGCTCCTCGACGGCGTTGTCGATCTCCTCGACCTCGCTGTCGTCGGCCTCGGCCAGCCGTACGAGTTCCAGGCGCTCCATGGCCTGGCGGGTCAGCGACCAGCGACGCGAGAGATAGCGGCTGGTGATCAGCTTCTGCTCCGGGTGCCCGGGCAGCCAGCCCTCACCGGCGCGCAGCAGCTTGTCGACCTCGTCGGACGACACCCAGTAGTGCTTGGCGTCGTCGAGGACCGGCAACAGGACGTACAGGTGGCGCAGTGCCTCGGCGAGGGTCAGGGACTCCGACTCCAGGACCAGGTGGACGTACCGGGAGGCGCCCCACTCCGGGAACTGGGTGTCGAGGGGCACCGCCTCGGCGGTGACCGTCCAGCCGAGCGGCTCGAACAGCTTGGCGACGAGGTCGGGGCCGCCACGCGCCGGCAGCGCGGGTATCTCGATACGCAGGGGGCGGGCCTCGCCCGGGGCGTCCGGCCGGGCGTTGCAGCGGCCGCTCATCGCGCTGGAGAAGACGCTGCTCAGCGCGACGGCGAGCAGGGAGGAAGCCGCGTACGGACGGTCGTTGACGTACTGGGCGAGCGCCGCGTCGGGGGCGCCGCCGCGGCCCTTGCCCTTGCCCCGCCGGACCAGGGCCACCGCGTCCACCTCCAGCAGCAGCGCGGCCGTGCACCGCTCGACGCCCGCCTCTGGGTAGAGGACGTGCGCCTTGCCGTAGGACGTGGAGAACGCTTGCGATTTGTCGGGATGCTTGTGCAGCAGGTAACCGAGGTCGGTCGCGGGGCGCTCTGGGGTGCCGGTGGTACTGATCGTCAGGAACACGTCGGGTTGGCCTCGAGTCGGGTTGGAAGTGTCCGTACAACCTACAGAGAACGTGCTCTGGGCAGGGAGTATTTTCGGCCCTGCCCAGAACTACGGCCGGTGGGCGGGGCACCGGCCGTACCACCGTCCTCCTGCGGGTTGTCGAGGCCGCGTCGTGGAGTCGCGTCGTTCGTGGCGTCGCGTCGCGTCGGTCGTGGCGTCGCGTCGCCGAGGTGAGTTGTCGCGTCGCGTTCGGGGGTGAGGTGATGAGCGGGGGTCAGGCGGTGAAGCCGCCGTCGACGTGGAGCGAGGCTCCGGTGATGTACGCGCCGTCGGGGCCCGCCAGGTGGGCGACGGTGGCCGCGATCTCGGTGGCGTCCGCGTAGCGGCCGACAGCGGTGAAGCCGGCGATCGTCTCGGCGTTCGGCCCGTCGGCGGGGTTGGCGTCCGTGTCGGTGGGGCCGGGATGCACCAGGTTGACGGTGACTCCGCGCGGGCCGAGCTCTCGGGCCAGGCCCTTCGTCATGCCGATCAGGGCGGTCTTGCTCATCGAGTACAGCGCGAGTCCGGGGAAGACCGCGCGCTCGGCGACGTTGCTGCCGATGCTGATGATGCGGCCGCCGCCCCGGTCCATGTGCCGCGCCGCCGCCTTGGACGCCGCAAACGGCGCCCGGACGTTCACGGCCAGCGTGCGGTCGATCTCCGCCGGTTCCATGTCCTCGATCGGGCCGACGTGGAAGACGCCGGCGTTGTTGACCAGGATGTC
>NZ_LIQX01000288.1 GCF_001418475.1 Streptomyces ossamyceticus
GTCCAGGGCCGTCCGCCCTCGGAGGAGCCGTACGTCGAGCCCCGCGACACCCGGGCCTGGCCGCCGCGGCTACGGGCTCTGCGGGAGGCGAGGGCCCGTACGACGACATCGCAGGACGTCGAGCCGATCAACTGAGGGCGGTGCGGCGGGCCGGGAGGGGGAGCGACCGGGGAGACCGGATCGGTAGGAGGCCGGGAGGGGGAAACGGGGGCACCGGATCGGAGGTCGGCCGGGAGAGGGAGCAGCCGGGGGCGCCAGGCTCGAACGCGCGTGCGTATGCGCACGCGCACGAGGAAGCACCCTCCCGCGGTCACGTTGTGCGCGGCACCCGAGAGCGCGAACCGGGCCCATCCCGGCTCACGCGTCCGCGCCTCTCGGTCTGCTCCGTGCTCCGTCCGGGACCGGGCTAGTGGTAGTAGTGCCGCCACACGAAGACGCCGGTGGCCACGACGGCCACCCCCGCTCCGCCCACGATGACCGCTTCCCGGGGCACCCGCTCCCGTACGGAGTCCATGCGCGCGCGGGCGCGCGCCTTCACATCGGCCTTGGCGGCGAGCTCCTCGACCGTGTCGCCGAGCCGGGACCGGGTCAGCTCGATCTGCCGGCGGAGTTCGTCGGGGCCCTTCGCCCCGATGCTCTCCTTGGCTTCAGACCACCCCTTCGCACCACCGGACGCACCCATGGCCATCATCATCGCCGTGCCCTTCCCTTGATCTCGTCGACGTCCGCCTTGACGCTGTCGAGCGCCTGTTCCGGCTTGGGCGGGGTCGCCCGCTTGAGCTGGGCGCGTCCGACGGCGGCCAGTACGGCCGCGATCACGAACAGCACGCCCATCACGATCAGCGCGGCGGCCCATACGTCCACGACCAGGGAGAACGCCGCGACGGCGGCGCCGGCCATCGTCATGAACCCGACGTAGGCGACGGCTCCGGCCGCACCCAGCAGCCCTCCGCCGCGCCCCGCGCGCCGCCCCTTCTCGGCCAGTTCCTCCTTCGCGAGGGCCATCTCCTGGCGCACGAGCAGGGAGAGCTGTTCGGTGGCCTGTCCCACCAGCTCCCCCACGGAGTGGTGATCCTGCACGCGCGCCCCGGAACGCGCGGCTCGGTCCGGCCTGGTTTCGAGGGTCCCGGTCACAGTTCCGCCTCCTCACATCTCGGGAGACCCCGAGTACCCGGACCGACCCACGCTAGGCAGCCGACCTCCACGGCAATGTGAGGCCGCCGAACCGGACGCGCCGAGGCCGCGCCGACCGTGGCAGTAGCGGATGCGTCGCCCACCCGGCGACCGCCGCCCATCCTCGTAGTAAATCTCCCACATATCCCGTAGAAGAATTAAGTGGAGCTTCACAATAAGCGCGCCGAGACTACCCCCATGACCACCACCACGCACCGCACCGCCCCCTTCGGCCGCGCCCTCTGCGCGATGATCACCCCGTTCACCGAGGGCGGGTCGCTGGACCTCGACGGGGCGCAGCGGCTCGCCGACCGGCTGGCGGCGGAGGGGTGCGAGGGGTTGGTCCTGTCCGGCACGACGGGAGAGTCGCCGACGACGACGGACGCGGAGAAGGCGGAACTGATCCGCGCGGTCCGGGCGGCGGTCGGGGACCGGGCCACGATCGTGGCGGGCGTCGGCACGTACGACACCCGGCACACCGTGGAGCTGGCCCTGGCCGCCGAGAAGGCGGGCGCGGACGGCCTGTTGGCGGTCACCCCGTACTACAGCAGGCCCCCGCAGGACGCCGTCGAGGCGCACTTCCGTGAACTGGCCGACCGCTGCGGCCTCCCGCTGGCCCTGTACGACATCCCCGGCCGCACCGGCACCCGGATCGAACCGGCGACCATGATCCGGCTCGCGGCACACCCCCGGATCGTGGCGGTGAAGGACTGCGCGTACGACCTCCTCGGCACCCAGAAGGTGCTGGCGGAGACGGAGTTGGCGTACTACACGGGCTGCGACGAGTACGTCCTGGCGCTGTACGCGCTCGGCGGCGCGGGCTACATCGGCACCGTCGCCAACGCCGTGCCCCGTCACTTCCGGTCGATCGTGGACGCGTTCGACGCGGGCGACACCGCGGAAGCGGCACGGTTGCAGCGGGCGACGGTCCCACTCACGGAGGCGATGATGGCCTCGGGTCTCCCCGGTACCGTCACGGCGAAGGCCCTGCTCGGGCGGCTCGGCCTGCCGGCGGGCCCGGTCCGGGCACCGCTGCGGCCCGCCGGCCGAGAGGTGGCCGACGGGCTGCTGGAGGCGTACGAAGCCCTGGTCGCCGCCTGAGGACGCACGCCCCAGCGGTAGGCGGGGGCGGCACACGCCCCGGCAGTCGACGGAGGGCACGGCCCCGCCAGTCGGCGGAGGGCGCGACCCCGGCAGTCGGCGGAGGCGGCGCGGCCCCGGCAGTCGGCGGAGGCGGCGCGACCCCGGTGGTCAGCGGGTGGCGAAGACCGGGTTCCAGCGTCCTGCCGCGCCGTCGTTGCCCTTGCGGGCGCCGCTGAGCGGGAGCGTCCTGTCGCTGCCGATGGTGACGAGCACCAAGGCGTTGTGGAACTCGTTGTCCCCGGCCGTGATGTCCCAGGCGATGAGCCGCTTGTTGTCGACCCAGGCGAGCAGTTGCTGTCCGCGCACCTTGTGGAGGTGCTTGCCGGTGCGGGGGTCGAGGATCCACGAGGCGGTGGTCTTGGCGCCGCCCGCGAAACCACCGGCCGCGAGCTTGCCGTCCGGGGAGAGCCGCGCCTCCACCGACCAGTGCAGGTACGTCTCGTCCGGCGGCGCGGGGACCTTGTTGCCCTTGAGGTCGTAGTACTGCTGGTGCGGCTCCATGGTCAGCCCGGTGTACACGGACTTGGCGTCGCCGCTGAAGCCGAAGTCCTGGCGGGAGTTGACGATCCCGTCCTGGTTGTCGGTGACGACCTCGCTCCAGTCGGCCTTCCCGGAGTCGATGTCCACGACGTAGAAGCCGGTGCGGTACGACATCGACCAGTCCGCCTGGTAGTCGTTCTTCTTGCCGTCACCGTCGGAGTCGTAGTCCACCCTGGTGAGGAGGTCGGGGTTCTTGCTGTACGTGGTGGCGACGAGCTTGCTGCCGTCGGACGAGAACTCGGCGCTGGCGACCCCCCGCTCGACCGGGAGCCAGCGGTCCACCTCGCCGGTGAGCAGGTCGAGCAGCCCGATCCGCTTGACCGGCAGGTCCCGCTCCAGAACCGCGGCGGTCCGCATGCCGGGGGCGACCGAAACCATGGACCAACGGTCGTCCTTCACGTACTTGCCGTTCCTCTGGTCGAGGATCCGATACGTTCGCTGCCTGACCGCGGTGTCCTCGGACGTCTTGACCGTGTCGTACGTGTAGTACGCGGCCAGCGCCCTGTCCCCGGCGGCGATCAGGTCGCGCGGGGGCGACTGGTCGGGGTGGGCGATGATGTCGCTCTTGTTCATCTCGCTGGCGAGCCGCGTCTCGTCCTTGCCGGACTCCAACAGCGGCACGGCGACCGCGACGGCGACCACGGCGGCGGTCGCCGCGGCGACCGTGGCGATCCTGCGGGTACGGCGGCGGCGCCGCACGTTCAGCACGCGGTCGGCGAAGCCGGGCTCCAGGGGCGGTTGTTCTGCGGCCTGCTCCCGCAGGGAGTCGCGCACCAGTTCGTCGACGTTCATGGACGCACCTCCACGGGCGAGAAGTCACGGGAAGGCCGCTGCTCGGCCGGGGCCTGGCCGAGACCGGCCAGTTCGGGCGCGAGTTCCCGCAGCCGGGCGAGGGAGCGGTGGGTGGTGGACCGGACGGTGCCGACGGAGCAGCCGAGGATGCGGGCCACGTCGGCCTCGGGCAGGTCCTCGAAGTAGCGCAGCACGAGCATGGTCCGCTGCCGCGCGGTCAGCCGGGCGAGCGCGCCGCGCATCACCAGGCGCAGTTCCACCCCGGCCGCGCCGTCGGCGGCGCCGCTCTCGGGCAGCTCGGCGACGGTGACCTCCCTGCGGCGCCATTTCAGCCGCCAGCGGCTGATCTGCTGCCGGTAGAGGATCTGCCGTACGTACGCCTCGGGTTCGTCGATGCGCTGCCAGCGGCCGGCGGCCTTGATGAGCGCGTTCTGCAGCAGGTCCTCGGCGGCGTGCCGGTCACCGCCGCTGAGCAGTACGGCGGTCTTCAGCAGCGCCGACGACCGCCCGGCCACGAACTCGCGGAAACTCTCCTGACCTGCGGCATCCATCGTCACCTTCTCTTCCCCGGCGGGCCCTGTGTCCCGCCCCTGTGCTCTGTGTGACGCGCGGATCCACCCCCCGCTATGCCGGTACGCCGAAAAAAGTTCCCGGACAGGGGCCGGGGCCCGCACGACGCGCTGGCGCGGCACGGGCCCCGGACTCCTGGTGGCGACGGGCTCAGCCCCAGCGGTACCCGTCACCGAACAGCAGGGTGTGCTCCAGCACGTCCTCCATCGGGTCGTCGACCTGGCCGACGTTGACGAGCCCGATACGGGGGCCGTTGTGCGAAGCCCTGTTGGTCTCGTCGGCATACGCGACACCGGCGGGCAGCCCCCACACCAAGGCCACGCCCACCACCCCGCTCACCACTCGTGCCACGCCCCTCACCCGATCGCTCCTCATCCTGTCCGGCCCTCATCTCGTCGGTTCGCCCTCTGATAGGACTGTGCGTCCCACGAGTTCATCGCCCACCCCCACCGAAAGGTCACGCGGATCAACCCGTACGGGATCATCCAAGAGCGGCCCGACGCACCCCTGGACGAGCCGCCCGGCCGATAATCTGCGGACCACCCAGGAGAGGCGGACCGATGACATCCGACGCGGAACGATCGACGCGCATCGCGGCCTGGGCGGAACACGCCCGCCCGATCTGGGAGACGACAGGCGACGCAGGCGCCCTACAACAGTTCCTCAAGGACAACGACTGCCACGGAGTGGAAGCCGTCCGCGTCACCATGGCCGTGCTGAACTGCGATCTCACCGAGGCACAGCGCGCCTTCCTCGGAGCCCCGTGCCGGGACGCCGAACGCCGCTTCCACAATGAAGCCCTGAAGCTGCTGGAGCGCACCCGAGAAGCGCCATGAACGCACACGCCCTCCCTGTCGGCCTCTGGCCGCGGAAGGGCGCTCTGCGGCGGTCACAGCCGGCATCTGCCGACAGCTCAGGAGCGGTTCAGCAGGAGCTCCGGACGCTGATCGATCAAGCGACGGCACGTCACGGCCACCGCGGGTTGACCGGCAGCCGTCGGCGGTCGACCGGCGTTGGTCAGTTGTGGCTGAACCATGCGCCGACCGCCAGCAGCGACGTCGCCCCCGCCGGCACCGCGCAGGCGGCCAGGGCAAGGACGCCGACGAGAGCGTGGCGCACTCCACGCGGATCACGAGGACTGGACACCTGGGCGAGGCTCCAGCAGTCCGGGCACTTCTTCCGGCGTGGTCCACGCTGTCCCTGAGCCGTCCGAGGCCACTCAGTGGCGACCGGTCACGACGGCCAACGACAGTCGTAGCGAGCGACAGCCGACAGGTCACCCGATTGGATGTCTGACACTGGACGCACCATGCCCAAGCCCTGGAGAACTCAGCTGACGTGCCCGATCCCGCACGCTGGAAGCCGCACAGGGTGCGTGTCCAACTGCGTGACAACGCCAGCAAACAACGGCGGACGAGCGCGGACGTCAGCGGACCATCGGCGTAGGTGAGCAGCACACCAGCCCAAGGCAGACGCCCACTCAAGTTGCTTCGGGGCGATGAAGTCCCCCAGGCCTTCGCGGTGCAACGACTGGTTCTCAACTCCACGAGCCAGAGCACTCGAGGCTGGTCATCTACCTCGCCTATGCTGTGGGGATCGAGATCGTTTTTCCGCCACCATCCGCGCGTCAGCTGCTTTCAAGACTTCATCGGCCGTCATGCCGCAAGACGCCCAGCCAACGCCGAAGCTCGCACCGACCCGGACCGCACGTCCGTCCGTATGGATGGGTTGAATAATCTCGTTGCGCGACCGTACGGCGAGGTCATAAGCGTCGGCATGGCCGAGTCCGTCGGCGAGGATCACGAACTCGTCACCGCGGAGCCGGGCAACTGTGTCGCCGTGCCGTGCCACCCGGGACAGGCGTCTGGCAACCTGTACAAGCACCATGTCACCCACGTTGTAACCGAACCGGTCGTTGATCGACTTGAATCCATCCAGGCCACAGGACAGCACCGCGAGGCCGCTGACGTCGTTGTCCCAGTCGCCCCTTGGCTCGAGCGCGTGAACATGACGGTCGCGCCCATCGTATTCCTCCACTTCTGGTGCATTTATGGCACCGGAATCCATCGGGCGCTGACAGAGACGAGCAGCAAGGCGCGATCGCAACTCTGGAGAGTTGGGCAGACCCGTGAGGTGGTCATGGGAGGCACGGTGGGCAAGTTGGAACTCGCGGCGCTTACGTTCCTCGATGTCCTCGATGTGGATGAGAAGAAAACGGGGGCCATCGGCCGCGTCCGCAACGACAGAGTTGCGGAGCGAGACCCACATATACGTGCCGCTGTGGCAGAGGAGACGGAGCTCCGCACGCCCGCCTTCTGCAGAGGTTCGAAGTAGCGTGCCAATGTCCTCCGGGTGGACGAGGTCGGAGACGGAGTAGCGGCGCATCGCCGAGGCGGGACGACCCAACATGCGGCACAACGCATCGTTGGTTCGCAAGATGCGCCCGTGCTGCTCGCCGTCTATCTCGGCGATGGCGAAGCCACTAGGCGCGTATTCAAAGGCCTGACGGAAGCTCTCCTCGCTGGCACGCAGCGCCTGCTGTTCACGTTCCATACGAAGCAGAGCCCGTTGCATGTCGGCGCGCATTCGCGCCGTACTAACAGCGATTCCCGCTTGGAACGCGTACGACTGCAAAGCTTCACACTGCAGCGGGCCGGGCCTACGGCCGCTGCGTGGTCTGTCAACTGAGAGCACTCCGATCAGCTCACCAGTCGAGTTGCCGCCGCCCTGAGCCCGGGGCATGTACATGGGTGCGAAGAGACGATCGGAGGGGTGCCATTCTCCTTCACTGTAAGGCGGGTGCCCGTCGGTATACCACTGCGGGACATCGTCGTCGTCCAAGACGTAGCCCTCGGTGTGAGGAATGAAACGCAAATCGCCCCAAGCCTCACCCATGGACAGCCGGCGCTCCCAAGCCTCACGAGAACCGACCCGTCCGGTGATAAGCGCCTCGGCCTCGGCGTTCCCAGCCAAGGAAGCAACAACCAAACCACCGTCGGGGCGCACAAGGTTCAAACATGCCAGCTCGAACCCCAACGCGGTCACGGCACCGTCTGATACGGCCTGTAGCGTGTCTGCCAGACTGGCAGCGCGATGGAGTCCTTCGACGGCGGCCTGCAAGTCGTAGGGCACTTCGCCCGGCTGACGCGGCACATAGGCCGCATTTCTGATGAAGGCCGTGCGACCAACCTGATTACGACCCAAGCATTGCGGCTCGGGCCGCGCCTGCCGTCGCAGAATTCCCTGAACTCCTTGGAAGACTGTGTCCAGATCCAGATATTCAGGTGCATCAGCAATGCCATGCGCCAACACACGCACCAGAGCTCCGGTGAAGGCCGTGTAGTCCTCCCCGGGCGGAGCCAATGCGATCGCTCTCTCGTCGGCTGCTGCCAGCACATAAGTGCCTTCCGCCTCTGCCAGTGCTGCAATGCTTGAAGCAGGTGACTGCAGTCCCATGGCGCGTGCGCTGAAGCAACAGTCAAGAATTACGATGCAGCGAGCCGCGACGCTCTCGGCCAACCGCATACGCATCCATTCGTATGGGAAAGCGGTTGAGTGAACGGAGTTCTTCTCACTATCGGGCATGGCTAGGTGCAGGCGCCCCTGACGGTCAAGCAGTCCATGTCCCGCATAGTAGAGGAGCAAAGTGTCCGTGGCGGCTCCTGCGGCACGGAAAATCGCTTCATCCACCTCCCTCATCGAGGTGGGATTAACTAATTGGCTACAGCACGACGCCCCCAGGCCCCACACATCGCCAGCAAATAGATCGACAAGCGTCGACAAATTACGGCGAACCGCAGGCAGGGGCTCAAGACAGTCGAAACTGTCGACGCCTATAAAAAGCGCCCGCGACTTTTCCGGATTGGGAAGCCTGCTCACGCACCGCTCCTACTGTTGCTCACCAAGTAGTTGCTCCACCAGGCGCTGTGCCTCGTCCCGAGAGGAGCCCGTGATCGTCACCTTGCTGCCGTCAGGGCGCTCGACGGTGATGGTCGGTTCTTGTGGTCGAGTGGCCCGCCATGACGCGATGGACACTCCGAGCGACGCCGCGCTGATTCCGTTGCTCAGCACCAGCGATATTAGGTCCAGGACCGCACCTTGCTGTCCTGAAACCGGAGGGGACGACGACCCCATCTCGACGCTTGCTTGGCGCCGAACAATGCGGTCCAAGAGCAGCCATGCATGCAAGGAACGAATCTCGTCTTCGGCCGCGTCACCAGCGATCCGCAACATAACCTGCATCTCTCCACCCCCACAGCATGCTGCCTCACAGCCCGTCAGCATATGGCGTGCCCCCTGGCTCTTCACAGGTGTTGGACGAGCTGATGCTCTACTGTTTCGCGGTCAGCGGCACACCGGATCTGTGTGCGTCGCCAGGCGAGCACGAGTCGCACGCCCCTGCACGGAACTCGTAGCGAGGTGCCAAGCAGCCGTGGACGTCCATGAACGCAGGTGAACGGGCCGGTATACGGCCTCGCGAGGCACCACCGCATGGACGAAGCCGAACGCGGGCTCAGGGGTGGGTCTCCGACGACACGTGGCGTGACTGGAGCGGTGCCATCTCTTCACAGATGCGCCGACCGCCGTTCGACCGCATTTGGGCCGAAACTTGTGAGGACTCAGCGGCTAGGAGCGTGTCCCAGTAATCAACGCCGGGCCTGTCACTGTCATTGGATGATTGCTCCACTCATCCGGAACGCGATGTCGTATCTCCGCCAGCGTCCGCGTCTCACTCACGAGAGAGTCAGCGACGGTTCGTGTTCCTGATCGCGGACCTGTCCGTCAGGCACTCCGCGAAAGGCACAGCGCATGCACGTCGTCCCCGGGCTCAAGGTCCTGTACTTCGGAACTCCGGTGGTGCTGGTCAGCTCACTCAACGAGGACGGCACGGCGAACCTCGCGCCGATGTCCTCGGCGTGGTGGCTGGACCAGTCCTGCATGCTCGGTCTCGGCAACAACGCCCAAACCACCGCGAACCTGCGGCGTGAGGGCGAGTGCGTGCTCAACCTGCCCTCGTCGGCGATGGTCGATGCAGTCGACCGGATCGCGCTCACCACCGGAAAGTTGGCCATGCCGGACTACAAGGCAAAGCAGGGCTACCGGCACGAGCCGGACAAGTTCTCGGTCGCACGGCTGACCGAGCAGGCATCGGATCTAGTCCGGGCCCCCAGGGTTGCGGAATGTCCGGTCCAGCTGGAATGCCGGGTCGTCTCGGCCCATCCCTTCGGCGGTCCCGAACCGCATGCCACTGCCTTCGAGGTAGAGGTCCTTCGCGCTCATGTCGAGGAAGACCTGGTCATCCCTGGGACGCACTATGTGGACCCGCTCGGCTGGGATCCGCTGATCATGAAGTTCTGCGAGTTCTTCGGCGGGGGACGCAACGTTCACCCGTCGAGACTCGCCGAGGGCTGGAACATGCCGCACCAACTCCAGTCGACGACCGTCTGAGCAGGCAACCGGCGGCCCTCGCCTACGAGATGATCACATCACGCCGGGACAGCAGGAATCGCCGCCCTGGCCGACTGACCAGCCGGGCCTCCCCGGCCACGTCGCGAGCCCTGCCGACCGAACACCCAGCGGGCAGACCCCACCAGAGCCCCAACAGGCCCCGACAGGGCCGCCGCGACCGATCCGCCGGCCACAGGAAGCCGAGCCACCTGCTCGTTACTGACCCACACTCCTAGGCGCGACTACGAGTTCAGACACCTATGCCGGCTGTGGGATGACGCCAGTTATGGCCCCGCGCCGACTGGAACCTTCCGGAGGCGCATACGCCGGACTCCGTGGTGACGGCCCCGGTCGACAGCACCCCAACCGTTGTCGCTGTAGCTGCGCCCTCCCGCACCACAAGCGCACCGGCTAGAACGGGGAGGTGAAGCGACCACGGGCGAGGTCACCTCGTCTCAGACGTTCGCCCAGTTCAACACGCGAAGCCGCCGCCGGTGATGGCGGCTTCCCAGGCTGAGAGTCTGGCACCTACCCTTCGCTCATGGTCGACATCGAGCTTCCGCGGAGCTTGGTCGCATTGCAACTCACCGTGTACGCAGCTCGGCTGAGGCTGGTTGAGCACGTTCGTGTGAACGGGCCGGTACGGGACTGGAGCCCTGGCACCGACGCGGAGGGAGCGGATCTGCAAGCCGCCTGCGAGGTGAGTCAGGCCGTGCTGCTGAAGGCGGTCGATGAGAGCGGCCTGGAGCGGAAGCATGGCCGGCGTGCTCTTCGCCGGGCCCTCCTCGCGGCAGCCGGACAACAGATGCCGAGCCAGCCCGGTACGCCGGACCCCACGTGAGTGTTTAACTGCGTCACAATGCCCACGTACAGGGGCGGACGAGCCCGGACGTCTGCGGACCATTAGCGCAGGTGAGTGCCAAACAAGCCCACGGCAGAGCCCCACCCAAGCTGCTTCGGGAGGAAGAGGTCGTTCGCCATATCGTCCACACACGAGCGCCCTTCCGGGCCGTCCTCGGGCCGTGGAAGGGCGCTCAGCGATGACCAACGTCGACAACTGCCTACAGCTCAGCAGCAGGTCAGAATGTTGATCCAACACGCAGCCGCAGGTCACGGCCGCCGGTGATCAGTTGTGGCTGTGCAGGATCTCGTTCAGGCCGCCCCAGACCGCGTTGTTGGGGCGGGCCTCGACCGTACCGGTGACCGAGTTGCGGCGGAAGAGGATGTTCGAGGCGCCGGAGAGCTCGCGGGCCTTGACGACCTGGCCGTCGGGCATCGTGACGCGGGTGCCCGCGGTGACGTACAGGCCCGCCTCCACCACGCACTCGTCGCCCAGGGCGATGCCCACGCCCGCCTCGGCGCCGACCAGGCAGCGCTCGCCGATGGAGATGATGACGTTGCCGCCACCGGACAGCGTGCCCATCGTGGAGGCGCCGCCACCGATGTCGGAGCCGTCACCGACGACGACACCGGCGGAGATACGGCCCTCCACCATCGACGTGCCGAGGGTGCCCGCGTTGAAGTTGACGAAGCCCTCGTGCATGACCGTGGTGCCCTCGGCGAGGTGCGCGCCCAGCCGGACCCGGTCGGCGTCGGCGATACGGACACCCTTGGGGGCCACGTAGTCCGTCATCCGCGGGAACTTGTCGACGGACGTCACCTGGAGGTGCAGCCCCTCGGCGCGCGCGTTCAGCCGGACCTTCTCCAGGTCGTCCACGGCGACCGGGCCGAGCGAGGTCCAGGCGACGTTGGCCAGGAGGCCGAAGATGCCGTCCAGGCTCTGGCCGTGCGGCTTCACCAGACGGTGGGAGAGCAGGTGGAGGCGCAGGTAGGCGTCGTGCGTGTCGACCGGCTTCTCGTCGAGCGAGGAGATGACCGTGCGGACCGCGACGACCTCGACGCCCCGGCGGGTGTCCTGACCGATCGCCGCCGTCGCGCCGCCGCCCAGCAGCTGGGCCGCCCGCTCGGCGTCGAGCCGCTCGGTGCCGGACGGGCCCGGCTCGGCGGCGAGCTCGGGCGCGGGGTACCAGGTGTCGAGAACAGTGCCGTCGGCGGCGATCGTGGCGAGGCCGGCGGCCACGGCGCCGGTGGTGCGAGGAGCAGTCGTGTCGGTCATGGGGGAAACCTAACCGGCCGGGGGCAGCCCAGGCCAACCCACACCACGGCCGTCTCAGGAGCCGGGCATCCGGGGCTGCGTCGCCCCCTCCCATCGCCGCCCCGGATGCCCGGCTCCTGAGACGGCCGTGGTGTGGGTT
>NZ_LIQX01000289.1 GCF_001418475.1 Streptomyces ossamyceticus
GAGCAAGCCCGGCCCCTCCCGCGCCGACGACGCCGAGCGCACACCCCCCGCGGCGGCCGACGTGCCGCTCACCTGGACCGCCGACTCCCAGGTCTGGGAGATCGGCTGCAGCCACGACTACGTCATCGCGAAGCCGCCGAAGCAGGTGCCCCCGCCCCCACCGCCGCAGGACGCCGGTGCCTGGGCCGCGACGCAGCAGGCGCTTCACGGCCGCAAGACGCTCGTGGAGATCTCGGTGCAGGGGCGGTCGTCGAAGGCGGTCGTGCTGAAGGCCCTGCGGGTGCGCGTCGTCGGCCGCAGCGCTCCCGCCGAGGGCAACGTCTACGCCATGGACCAGGGCTGCGGCGGAGGAATCAGCCCCCGCTACTTCGACGTCGACCTGGACAAGGGCCGGCCCCTCGCCCGCCCGGTCGACGGCAGCGACATGGGGACCACGATCCCGGCCGTGCGCATGCCGTACAAGGTGTCGGCCGAGGACCCGGAGGTGCTGCTGGTCAGCGCGGAGACCCAGTCGTGCGACTGCCGCTGGTACCTGGAACTGGAATGGTCCTCCGAGGGCCGTACCGGCACGGTCCGGATCGACGACCACGGCCGCCCGTTCCGCACGACCGGCATCAAGGGCCTGCCCCACTACATGTACGCCACCTGGAAGCACCAGTGGGCGCCCATGACGGACGGATGACGGGCTGACTGAACGAGCGACCTGCTGACCGGCCGGTCGGCGAGCGACCTGCTCACCGGCCGGCCGGCTCAGAAGGTGTCGATCTGCGGTTCCAACAGCCCCAGCAGGGCCCGTGCCGCCGGGCTCATGGCCTGCGGGGGCGGCAGCAGGGCGACCGTCTCGTACACGGTGTCGCCGGTGCCCTTCACGGGGACGGCGGTGAGCGACGCGCGCTTGTGCCGGAAGTGGCGCGGTACGACGGCGATGCCGAGGTTCTCGTCGACGAGGTCGAGGAGGCTGTGCACGTCGTTGACCTCCAGGGGCACGGTCCTGCGGACGCCCGCGGCGGCGAAGACGGCGTCGGTCGTGCGGCGCGGCCCCCAGTCCGGGTGGAAGTCGACGAAGACCTCACCGCCGAGTTCCTCGGGCGTCACGGCCGCGCCGGCGGCCGCGAGACGGTGGCTGGGGTGGCACAGCACGGTCATCGGCTCACCGGTCAGCGGGACGACCCGCAACTGGTCCGTGTCCTCCTGGGCGGTCCGCACCGCGAAGGCCAAGTCGAGCCGTCCGCTCGCCACCTCGTCCGCGAGGGCGCCGGAGCCGGCCTGCCGCAGACAGATCTCCACATCCGGGTGCCGCCGCCGGAACGCGGCGAGCAGCCCCGCCACATGCACCCCGGCGATGCACTGCTCCGACCCGAGCGCCAGCATGCCGCGCAGGACACCCTGCACCGCGGCCACCGCCTCGTGCGCCGACCGCACCTGCGCCAGGATCCGCTCCGCCTCCGTCAGCAGCGCCCGGCCGGCCGGGGTGAGCGTCACCCGGCGCGTCGTCCGTACGAACAGCGGCGTCTGCAGCTCCCGTTCCAGCGAGCGGATGGACGCCGACAGGCCGGACTGCGAGACCAGCAGCCGCTCGGCCGCCCGGGTGAAGTGTTCCTCCTCGGCGACCGCGACGAAATGCTGCAGATGACGGAGCTCCATGACTGAGAAGCGTAAACGCTGAATCCCATCGGATTCTTCTGTTGGACCAATGCCCCCAGGTCGCGAAAGAGTGGACACCGGTTCACCGGGAACCCGGACCCACCGTGCCAACCCCTCTGGAGTCGCGTTGTACACCGCACACCACGACCGTTACGCGGACATGCCCTACCGGCGCACCGGACGCAGCGGTCTGAAACTGCCGGCGCTCTCACTCGGCCTGTGGCACAACTTCGGTCCCGACCGGCCCGTCGAGACCCAGCGCGAGATCCTGCGCCGCGCCTTCGACCTGGGCGTCACCCACTTCGACCTGGCCAACAACTACGGTCCGCCGCCCGGTGCCGCCGAGTCCGCGTTCGGTGAGGCGCTCAAGGCCGACTTCGCCCCGTACCGCGACGAGCTGATCATCTCCACCAAGGCGGGCTATCTGATGTGGCCCGGCCCGTACGGAGAATGGGGCTCCCGCAAGTACCTGCTGTCCTCGCTCGACCAGAGCCTGAAGCGCATGGGTGTCGACTACGTCGACATCTTCTACTCCCACCGTCCCGACCCGGACACCCCGCTGGAGGAGACGATGGGCGCCCTGCACTCAGCGGTGCAGCAGGGCAAGGCGCTGTACGTCGGCGTCTCCAACTACTCGGCCGAGCAGACCCGTGAGGCCGCCCGCATCCTGGGCGAGCTGGGCACCCCGCTCCTCATCCACCAGCCGCGCTACTCGATGCTCGACCGGCGCCCCGAGAGCGAGGGCCTGCTCGACGCCCTCGACGAGCTCCAGGTGGGCTCCATCGTCTTCTCCCCGCTGGAGCAGGGCCTGCTGACCGGCCGCTACCTCGACGGCATCCCGGAGGACTCGCGGGCCGCGAGCGACAGCCCGTTCCTGAACTCCGACGCCGTCACCGAGGACCTGGTGGGCCGGCTGCGCGCCCTCGACGAGGTCGCCAAGTCGCGCGGCCAGTCGCTGACCCAGCTCGCCCTCGCCTGGGTGCTGCGCGGCGGCCGGGTGACCTCCGCGCTGGTCGGCGCGAGCAGCGCGCGCCAGATCGAGGACAGCGTCGGCGCCATCCGCAACCTCGACTTCGAGGCCGACGAACTGGCCCGCATCGACGCGATCATCGAGGGCAAGCTCTAGCCTCCGTCCGCCGAACCTCTCGGCGGCAGGTCCTCGGCGGCAGGTTCTAGGCGGCAGGTTCTAGGCGTCGACGCGTTCCTCCAGGTGGACGGTCACCGATTCGCCCGCCCCCTTCCCTATGGCCCTGCGGATGTCGGCCTTCACGGGCAGTTTGTGGGTGCCGTCGCCGAGGGCCATGAAGGAGCTGCGGAACGGGTGGCCGTCGATGGTGCCGCGAACCTTGACCAGTCCGCGGGTGCCGAAGAAGGCGACGGACTCCGGCCAGACGAGATAGGTCCAGCCGCCCTGCGCGGGACTCTTCCGCAGCTCCGCCGTGAACCGCTTGTCGAGTGTGCTCATATCGCCCTCCGCTTCCGGTGTCTCTCCCACAGGAGACCGCCGGGAGCGGAGAAACTCATCGAGGGCGGCGGATCACGGGACCGCCGTGGGCGTGATCGTTGAACGCCGCGTCGAGGACGTACGTAAGGGACGGGGAGCGGATGCGGAGCCGCCTGGGCCCCGTCATCCGGCACCGTCACGATGCCCTGCCCTGCCCCAGGGAGGGCGTCGATCACCTCGGAGGTCCTGCCGAAACCCCGCAGGCCCCGCCGAGGGAGCCCCGGTCGGAGGGCTCGTCGTATCGTTTCGGCCATTCGCGCGCTCGCATATGCCAGGAGACTGGCTGAATTGGCATGGTGACAGAGCGTCAGGAGTGGCGATACTCGAGTGACAGGCGATTGAGTCATGAACAAAGCGGGCCTCCGTGCGCGTCCATGACGTCACCGTGCGTGACATTCGGTCGCCTGGCGTGCACGACCAGCAAGTCTGTGAGGCGAGAACGGGTTCGTCCGGCGAGCGGGGCCGGGCGGCGGTCGACGGCGGTGCGATCGGGGGAGCTGAGGGTGCACGACGAATTCCTGTGCCATGTCACCGCGTACGGGATGTGCGGCGGACAGCGCGTCGGAGTGCCTCTGGGGACCTACCGTGCCCCCACCCTGGCACTGGCTCTCTGGTGGATGCGTGACCGCGCGTTATGGATCGCCGAACGCCTGGACCCGCGCCCCGAGAACCCGACCTTCCCGCCCAACTCCGTGGTCCCCATGGCCGACACCGTCCCCGACGTGCCGAGCATGCTGCGCGCCTGGACCGCCGACGGCGTCCAGCAGGAACTGGTCGCCGAGGAGTTGGCCGCCGGGAACCTGGTCCGCATCGCCACCAACGACGACACCACCGAGTACGAACTGCTCGCCGAGTCCGTCGACGCCGTCCGTATGCAGCGGATCGCCCAGCGGATCGCCGCCCCCGCCGCCTGACCGCGGCGCCTGCCCCCTCCCGCGCGGCCCGGACGCGGCCTCTCGAACGCCCCTACGGCGTGCGGCCCCCATCCCCTGGACATCTCCGCCGTCGCCCCATCGGGCGCGCATATGGGGGTGAATCGGTAGAATTTTCGGCATGGCAGAGCGGTCGATAGCGGCGACTGCGCCCGCACTCGTGCTGGAGACCGAGTCGGGCTCCACGGTGATGACCCCGAGCCACGAGTACCACGTCGGACGCGACCCGCTCAGCGAGATCGTGCTCGACGACGACCGGGTCTCGTGGCACCACGCGGTGCTCAGGGCGCACGCCGACCACTGGACCATCGAGGACGAGAACAGCACCAACGGTACGTTCGCCGACGGCCACCGTGTCCGCGAATGGGACGTGGGTCCCGGCACCGTCATCCGCTTCGGCAGCGTCGAGGACGGGCCACGGGCCGTGCTCACCGGAATGGACCCCGTCCGCCCCTCCGGTGTCTTCCAGCCCGCCTCGACCGGAACCTTCCGCCGGCCGACCAGCGTCCGCCCCCTGCCGGCGCGGACCGTCCGCATCGGCCGTGCCGCCGACAACGACCTGGTCATCGACGACCTCGTGGTCTCCCGTTGGCACGCCGAACTGCGGGCTCGCCCGGACGGCACCTACGAGATCGCCGACCTCGGCAGCCACAACGGCACCTACCTCAACGGCCGTCCCGTCGACAGCGCGCCGGTCACTGACGGTGACATCGTCGGTATCGGTCACTCCGCGTTCTGCCTGGTCGGGGACGAACTGCAGGAGTACGTCGACACAGGTGAGGTCTCCCTCGACGTGCAGGAGCTGACCGTCGCCGTCGACCGCGGACGCCGGACACTGCTCGACAAGGTGGCCTTTCCGGTCGGCGAGAAATGCCTCCTCGCCGTCGTCGGCCCGAGCGGCGCCGGGAAGTCCACCCTCCTGAACGCCCTCACCGGCCAGCGCCCCGCCGACAGTGGCACCGTCCTGTACGACGGCCGGGACCTCTACCGCGACTACGCCGAGCTGCGCCAGCGCATCGGCCTCGTCCCGCAGGACGACATCCTGCACGCCCAGCTGACCGTCCGCAGGGCCCTCGCCTACGCCGCCGAACTGCGCTTCCCCCAGGACACCGCGAAGGCCGAGCGACAGGCGCGCGTCGACGAGGTGATCCATGAGCTGGGCCTCGAACAGCGCGCCGACCAGCCGATCCACAGCCTCTCCGGCGGCCAGCGCAAGCGTGTCAGCGTCGCCCTGGAACTGCTGACGAAGCCCTCCCTGCTCTTCCTCGACGAGCCGACCTCCGGCCTCGACCCCGGCATGGACCGCTCCGTGATGCACATGCTGCGCGGCCTCGCCGACGACGGCCGCACGGTCATCGTCGTCACCCACAGCGTCCTCAGCCTCGACGTCTGCGACCGCCTCCTCGTCCTCGCGCCCGGCGGCAAGGTCGCCTACTACGGGCCGCCGGACGACACCCTCGCCTTCTTCGGCTTCGAACAATGGCCCGAAGCCTTCGAGGCGTTCGAACGGGACCAGGACCGGGACTGGGCGGGGGAGTACCGCGACTCGCCGTTCCATCGCCAGTACGTCACCGCGTCCATGAGCCGCCCGTATCTGCCGGAGGCGACGCCCGTCGACGTGGCACCGCCGCCCAAACCGCAGAGCTGGGGCGCACAGCTCGGCACACTGGTCCGCCGGTACAGCGCCGCGCTCGGCGCCGACCGCACCTTCCTCGCCATCATGATCGCGCTGCCGTTCGTCATGGGCGCCATGGCCCGAGCCCTCGCCGGCAGTGAACTGGACCGCGAGACCGCCATGAACGCGCTGCTCATCCTGTGCGTCGGCGGCGTCCTGACCGGCGCGGCCAACGCCGTCCGGGAACTGGTCAAGGAACGCGTCATCTACCAGCGGGAACGCGCCGTCGGCCTGTCCAGATCCGCGTATCTGATGTCCAAGGTCGTCGTCCTCGGCACCATCACGGTGCTCCAGGCCGTCGTCCTCACCCTGGTGGCCCTCCTCGGCGTCGACCTCAACGCCCCCGGCGGCGAAGGCGTCCTGCTGCCGCCGCTCGTCGAGATCACCGTGGCCGTGGCCCTGCTCGCCTTCACCGCGATGATGCTGGGCCTCGTCGTCTCCGCCCTCGTCCGCAAGGAAGAGGTCACCATGCCGCTGCTGGTGCTCCTCGCGATCATCCAGGTGGTGTTCTGCGGAGCGCTGCTGGACGTGAAGGGCACCATCGTCCTCGAACAACTGGCCTGGCTGGTGCCCTCGCGGTGGGCGTTCGCCGCCATGGCCGGCACCATCGACCTCGAACAGATCGTCCCCGACAAGTCCGACCCGCTGTTCGAGCACTCCGCCGGCGTGTGGCTGCTCGACCTGGGGATGCTCGTCGTGCTGTCCCTGGTCTGCGGTTACCTCGTCGCCCGTCTGCTGCGCCGCCGCGAACCCGCGGTGATGCGGAAGTAGCCGCGATGACGACCCCCGGTTTCCTCCCCACGCATGTCGTCCCGCCGGGCGGACTGCCCGCCTGGGAGGCCCCCGACCCCGCAC